>CAZQOH010000005.1:0-25563 GCA_964594355.1 uncultured Desulfobacterales bacterium | reverse complement strand
TTAGGCTCAAATTTTAGTCCTCAAAATACTCAATGTATTCCTGTGGTTAAAATTTTCGCCTGCCTTGAACTTGAACAAAATTGAACATTTTTCAAAGGTCTCAAGATATCAATCCCGGCACTTGGACCCGTGGTCACCATCCACCAAAACCTTTGTAAGATAACTTTTTCAAAAATGCAAGTCAAAGATTCCTTTTAGCCCGAGTGATTTATGGTGTTAATTTTCTCTCAATGGTCTCTACAAGATCATTTCTTCCCCTTTTTTTTAAAAAGGGAATTATCTCTTCATAAAACGGATCACGGTGTCGAATGTTGATCTCAAAACCTGAGAAGAGGTCGGGAGAGACATCATTTTCAATAAATGCTTTGGTCTTATCAAGAGCCCCGATAGCTACCAAGGCCGTCATGGTTCGGACACATTTCTCACACTTTCCGCAATTCAGGCGGTCTTTTACATTTGCAAGACAGACTCTTAGATTTTGAAAAGCGATATCCCAGTCGACAACCAGTTTAATTTTTTCCATTCGTGATAATTCAAGGTCCCGGTGAATGATCCTCATATCATAGCTGGAGTATGCGGGATCTAAAAGGGGGTGAGACCCGCACGGTACGAGAATCGGTATGTTATACGAAGAGGCAACAAAGACGAGATTGAGTCGGGAAACAAAGGTATGGGCCACGGCAGCAAGAACTGCACCAAAAAATTTTTCCAGCCAAAGATCCCTATCATCACACAAATGCCGAATATTACTATAAACGGGAATGAGTTCAACCTGCGCGTCCTTTGCCACAGGTGTAAGAGCCGTCCTGGCCCTTTCAAACACATGATATTTCATGCCTCTTTCCACTACACCTCCAATATCAAAGCCGTGAACAAAGAGACAGTCTTTTATGGATCCCGGATGTTGTTCAGAATAATGAAGTTTATTCAGCCGCAATGCAGCAAGGGAATCTATTCCTCCTGATAAAAAAAATCCCGCCCGTCGGGGTTTGCTCGCATAGCCGGCATAAACACTCCTTTTCGCATCAATTTGCAAAGGCTCATATACCCCTCCATACCATTCATGGATCAAGGCCATTATGGTGTCCAAGCCTTCGCACAGCATAGGACAAATTTCATCTTCTAAAAGGATTCGCTTCTCGCCAAAATGCATCGCCGGCAGCAGGCACCCAACTAAAAAAGCGTTGGGGTTGCAGGATATATCATTCTCAAATTTAACATCTGTTTCGATATAGATCTCCTGAGACGGGCGGTCGCAGTCCTCCCAAGCCACGTTAGCGATGGCTCGCACCATGTTTTCATCACGAGTCAGTTTAAAGTCGGATATGCGCATTTTATTATGTCCTGAAAAACCTGGTCCTCTGGGCCAGGTCAGAGATATTTGGCTCTGCCGAAATAAATTGATACAAAATTAGAAGCACGAAATACGAAATACGAAACAAACTCTAATGACCAAAATTCTAATGTTCAAAATAAATTCACCGTTATGAAATGAATATTTTCTTGATTGTTTTGAGCATTTGAGCATTCGAATTTAAGATTTGTTTCGGATTTCGATATTCGAATTTCGGATTTAACCCGTTCAACAGTAAAACATCTCCTTCCAGGTGTAACCCAAAGCCTGGCCCTCTGGACCAGGATTCTTTACTTATCCATATTTGTTTACAACAAAGTCCACGATTCGGCCTGCAATGTCCAGTCCGGTGGCAGCCTCAAGCCCACGAAATCCGGGCGAGTAGTTTGTTTCGATGACGTTGATATGATCCTTTTGATCCACTATGATATCAACCCCGGCGATTTCAAGACCGACTGTCTCCGCTGCTTTCAAAGCAATCTCCTCTATATCCGGCGGCAGGTCTTTGGATTGACTTTTACCACTTAAATGGAAATTGGCTCTAAAATCTTCCCCCTCGGGAACAAGTTCCATGGAGCCTGCAGTCTTCCCACCGATTACAAAAACTCGTATGTCCTGACGTCCTTTCGGAGGAATAAAGCGCTGCACTAAAAGACCTTTACGTTGATCCAGGTTGTGTCGGCAAATCTGTTGTTTGTTTTGATGGTTATTTAGAAGATGAACCCCTTTTCCCTGACGGCTGCTAACCTGCTTGACGACTACCGGATACCCACCTAACTTATCAAGCGCCTCTTGCAGCCCTTCGGCTGAATTTACAAACACCGTTTCCGGAACCGGTACTTTACTTTCAGTCAGTGTCATTAAAGTAAGAAATTGGTTTCTGGCAAGAAGTATAGCATCCAGATCGTTTACCAGAGGAATCTCCATAAGATTAAGATGGTGTAATAGTATCAGACAGGAATCTCCCACAGTAGCTCCCTGTCTGGGCAGTACAACATCTAAAGATTCTATACCTGGTCGACCTACCAGACGATGCTTTCCACTTATAAGTCTTGGCCACACTTGATAGGGATGAACCACCGTGACCTGGTGCCCCCGCTCAATTGCGGCTTCACGTAGCCGCCGGGTGGGATGATATCCAGAACCCCTAACTGTAATGATGCCGATATTCATATTAACCCAACTCCTGCTCATCCGGAACCCACACCCCTACCTCCTTGCCCACATGGTGACTATAAAATGTGGCGATCTGTTTGGTGTTATTCCGCAGGGCCATTTTTTGGGCGGCAATATTATCCGCACCGATGATTGAGAACAATTTCTTCTTATCTGTTCTGGTGGTTAGACCCTCCAACAGTCTGGTGCCGATACCCATACCGCGATATTCGGGTCTTACCGAGGTATAGCCCCTTTCCAGGTAATGTGCAAGGTCAAGACCCGTCTGCTTGTTTACCGCCTCCACATACTCGTCTCTGGGTTGTTTTAAACTAGAGTTTCCGATAATCACACCCTCCTCCAAAGCATACCCTATAAGAAAAGCACGCTCAAGGTTGTATCTAACCCACCTGGCTCCCACCGAGCCTCCTGCTTCCACCATCCGGCAGATTTCATCCAGATATCCCTGGGGCAGGTCTTGTGGATTGGCAAAATGGTAAGTAATGTTATAGCCCATGTTATAGACTGTGTATTGGTTATCCTTTACTCTCCAATAAAATACTTTTTTTAGACCGTGCCGTTTAAGATAGAGCAGCAAGTAGACCGGTTCGTTAAGGCTGCAAGAAAAAGATTGTCCCGGTAATGATGTGACATGTGTATAAGCTTTTAATACGTTTTGTTTTAAAGACGCTGGGCCGGGAAAAAGTGAGCTTATGGGCGAGAGATGATCCCAGGAATGGGCAATATTTGGATTGGATGCCATAAAATGTGCCAGTTCTTTGATAAGATTACGGTCTTGATTATGAGGAATCGATACATGGTTCCATATTCTAGCCCTGGAGGTGTCAACCAGTGTCTTAACCAGTGATTTGCTTTTGCCTTTAGGGTTTTGCCAGTGGATCATTCGAACACCGGCTTTGTAAGCGGCGGTGAATTCATCCGGGCCATATGAAGCATTCCAATCGCATTTTAGACCCAATACAAAGGATAATTGTTTTCCGTCAATTTTATGAGACAGTTTGGTCATATATGCAGGTGAAATTCGTGTGTCTTCACTTAGAAAACCCCTCACGTTGAGTTTTTGCTTTTTTTTGGCAACGAAAGTTAAAAAAGATGAGGGTGGCAAACTATCAAGCGCAAAATTGTCCGGAATCTTAAGTGGCAGAACGATGCATGGAGCCAAATAGTCCTGCAGAGGCAATCCACTGAAGTCAGGCCACGCGGTTTTACATCGTTCACTAAAATCGCTCAGTTGTTCGATCAGTTTCAAAAGGGATTTTAGGTCTGTTTCCGGAAGCAAGCTGTCGATAAGATCCGCAGCACCTGTCTGCATCTGATGATTACTCTGCAAAACGATATGAAGATCCGGACGCTGATTTTTAGTGAAATGAGCAATGGTTAGTGCGGCCGGTAACTGGTCCGGAGCTGATACAAAAAGGATTAAAAGGCCAAGCTTGGAGTTAGCAAGTTTTGATACCAGTCTATCTTGTAAAAAGGATAAAAAAGGATTTGTATTCGTGTTTTCAAAAAAAGTTTTGGCTTGTGACCACTTTTGTATAGAAGCGTTGGTATAATGACCCCATCGAAATTGTGAAGGAGAGTACGCCAGGGAGGCCATGTCCAGCAAGTCTTGTATTTCCTTGAGGGCTGTGATGAAAGATTCGGGCTTATAGAATTCTTCCGTTCTAAGAACTTCCAGGTTACGGTTCACTTCAATGATTTTTCGGGTCCACTTTTCAGGATTTTTCTTTAAATCTGGCAATATCGTTTCGGCATGGGGAAGTGAAGAGGGTCTTTTCCTATTTAAAATGCGATTCATCTGAGCCGTCAATTGTTTGGATGCCAGGAGATGATTTAAAAAGAAATCGAGATTAGCATCGTATTGCTCGATGGATAAGCCCGGGTCGGTAAGATACGCCGCTGTTTGGGCGAGTGCCAATGGTGGGACGGCAGGACTTCCCATGGGCGGATTGATCATTAAGATATGAAACGGATCTTTTTTGTTCATCGATTTGTCTGCCTTTAATTAGACAAAAGGGGGTGTTTTGCAAAAGTCTCTTGTTATCATGGGTCTCACACAGAGACACTAAGGCTCAGATAAAAAATTTGTTCCGATTGATCCACATCTGAACTTCCGACCTAATCGTGGGTACATTTGAAGCTACCTTATTTTCAAACAGCAAAAGTGTTACAAATTTTTAAGGAAGAATAAGGGAATTATATAGAGGTGTCAATTCTAAATCTCCATCTGTATGATTTGCCTTTGCAAAACAATTATATGTATGATATCAACAGCAGGATATTTGGAGCAGACAGTAAGCAGGGATAAAATAGAGAAGGTTGCAATATTCAACATTGTTTGAGGGCAAAGGTATTTCCATGGATAATATGAAAGACAAATTTAGAAAAGTATCCATACTTTTTATAATCATCTTCTTACTTTGTTTCTTTTTCCCATTCCCGACTTTTGGAACTGAGAAGATCTTTCGAAATTCTCTTGAAATGGAATTTGTCTTAATCCCGGCAGGTTCTTTTTTGATGGGGAGTCCATCTGATGAACCCCATCGAGCAGATAGTGAAGTGCAACATCGGGTCACCATCACCAAGCCCTTTTATATACAGACCACTGAGATAACATTGAAACAGTGGTGGGCCATAATGGGAAAAAAACTATTTGGTCGCCGAAAGGGGCCGGATAACCTGCCGGTGGTAAAGGTTTCCTGGTATGATATTAAAAAATTCATAAAAAAATTAAATAAGTTGAATGAAGGAAAATATCGACTCGCTACCGAGGCAGAATGGGAATATGCATGCAGGGCAGAGAGTACCACTGCTTACAGTTGGGGAAATACCATTGATTGTAATAATGCTATGTATAGTAATAACAGTAAAAAATCAAAAGAATGCATAGACTTTGTGAAATCTAGAGGGCTCGCCATTGATCGTCCGGCGCCGGTGAAAAGCTACCCGCCCAATGCCTGGGGACTCTATGATATGCATGGTAATGTCTGGGAATGGTGTCAGGATTGGTGGGGTGACTATCCTACAATTGCCATTACAGACTCGCGTGGCCCTGATTCAGGCACAGGTAAAGTGCGTCGTGGCGGAAGCTGGTTTAAACATGGATATTCATGCCGATCTGCTAACAGGACATTGGCTCATCCCGCCAGCAAATTTCAGACAACCGGCTTTCGACTGATTTGGAGCAAAGAAGCCGATTGGATCGAGGATGAAGAAAGAGAAAAACCGACGGGTTTTATTAGAGAAAAGGATGGACCCTAGTGTTTTATATAACCGTTCACAGGTTCAGGGGTTCAGGGTTCAGAGGTTCATGCAAGATGTAACCGCGTTGGTATTCGTGGTTTTATCCCACCATATGTCTGGTGGACTGGTCTACGAGCAAGGTCAATAAAAGAAAGGTAACCCTGAACGGTGAACTCTGAACCTCTGAACGCCTACGATTTAATTTGAATAAAGGTCTTACATGCTTAAACTATTAGGCAGATGGCTTAAGGTTTATGAAAATGAAATCACTCTGTTTGTGTGGACAGCCGTGCTCTTATTTCTCGTTCGAAGCTCCGGCATGATACTGAATAATTATGCTGAGACAGCCTTTCTCAAACGGTTTGGTGTCGAGTATCTGCCCATTGTAAATATGCTCAATGCGATTGCCACCTTTTTTATTATGGGGGTAATGGCAGGTATTATGAGTAGAGTTCAGGGAGCGCCGCTGTTGACCTATCTTTTTATATTTTGCGGCGGTTCGATAGCATGTATCCGATTCTTAATCCCCTTTGGCATTGATCTAATATACCCTGTGCTCTTTATGTTGAAGGCACAGTATGAAGTCTTACTCGCGCTCCTTTTCTGGAATCTGGCCAATGATCTTTTTAACATGAGACAGTCCAAGCGCCTATTTCCACTGATTACGGCAGGAGGTGTTTTGGGACTGATTATCAGTAGTTTTGGAACCCCTTTTATCGCCAAATTCTTTTTATTTGATAATCTCTTGCTTGTTTATTTAGGGATATGCCTGGCGGGTGCCATTGTCGTTAAGGGCATGAGTACTCGCTTCCCGACCCTCCTTCTTGCTGAAAAAAAGTCTAAGAAAACCAAAGGCCGGATGGCTATGATCGAGGAATTTAAAAAAGTTCTTCCCCTCATGAAGGAGTCAATCCTCGTAAAGCTCATGATTGTACTAACATTTATGCCCAACGTGGTTGTCCCCATCATGAATTACCAGTTCAATTTTGCCATTAATGAACAATTTCAATCTGAAACGACTATGATTCAATTTTTCGGTTATTTTCGCGGTGTTTTAAACATCATAAGTCTCATTATTCTCCTTTTTGTGGGAAGGATTTACGGCAAGTGGGGTCTGCCGGTTGCTCTTATATTTCATCCATTTAATTATATTCTTGCGTTTTTGGCATTTTTATTAAAATTCGATTACTTTTCAGCAATGTATGCGAGAATGACCACGAACATTTTACGAACCACCATTAATATTCCGTCAAATGCCGTACTGATGGGTCTTTTTCCGGAATCTTACCGCGGCATGATAAGACCTTTTCTAAGAGGAACCGTGGTGAGGATCGGGCTGTTTTTAGGATCCGGTATGATTTTAGCTTCTGAGGCGCTCTTTCACCCCAGATATCTTTCCCTGGTGGCATTACCATTTGTTGGCGCCTGGGTGACGGCACCTTTCATCCTAAAAAAGCGCTATTCAAAGATACTGCTCGACCTGATATCCAAAAATATGATCGATCTAAAATCGATGGAAGAAAAGGATGTTGGGCATCTTTTCAGGGACAAAAAGATCCAAACACAATTGATACAAGCCTTTTTGACAAGCCGGGGAGATGACTGTCTATGGCATGCCCGTTTGCTGAAATCACTTTCAGTGCAAGATTTCGATACCCATCTTCTCGCCAAACTAAAAGGTGTTGATGATCAAACCAGGATAGGGCTTTTAGAATTACTGTCTTCAGAAGCAGGTGCAGAGGCCATACCGGTATTAAAGGAATTAGCTGATCCTGAACAACCGGATCTGATGGTCAGTCTCATAAGGGCTGTTAACCGGCTGGCGCCTAAAGTTTCTTCCGGATTTGATTATGATCTGTTTGAAAAAAGCAAGTATCCGGAAGTTCAGGCATATGCTGTCGTTGGTCTCTTTCGCCAGGTGCCACAGAAATACAAAGCGATTATTCACTCATGGTTGGCTTCAGAGGATTCAAACTTGAGAAAGGCGGGCATTATTGCCGCCTATGAATCAAGTGAAGTATCTTTTGTTTCGGGGCTAAGAGATATCTTAGATTCAAAAGATAATGATCCGATGCTACCACTTTTATTAAAGGGACTCCACAAGCTTGGGGCTCCTGAGATGAATTCAACGGCACTAACTTACCTTACCCACCCCGATGAATCAGTTCGCTTAGCCGCCATAGAGGTGTTTGAAATAAATGATGATGAAACTTTGAAAAAGATGATTTCCCTGATGGGGGATTCATCAGAGAAGGTCCATAAGCTGGCTGGGAAAAAGATAGATATCGCACCCTATCATAACGGTCAAGTTCTTGTGGAATCGCTTAACATATCGAAACGCAAGGTTCGAGAGGGGATATTCGATTTGCTGGAATCCCTGGATATAAAAGATCTGGATGTCTTTCGGTTCGCCCGATCTCAGATTGAAGGCAGCTACCATAATCTGGTAGAAGTCGAGGCTGTTCGGCTTCTTTCTGAAAGTCCCATAAGAGAACTGATTATAGATCATTTAAATCAAGAAAGTCGCGTAAAGATCGAAAATACGCTGCGGGTTTTAGCAGCGCAGGATCGTTCCGGCCAAATGAAAATCATTTGTAGGGGCATATTTTCTTCGGATATCCGTCAGCAAGCCAATAGCCAAGAGGCGCTGGAAGATTTAATGGATGCCTCGTTGTCAAAAATCATGATGCCTCTTTTGGAAGGTTCTCCCGTTTCTGAGCGTATTAACGTTGGCAGAAAAAACTTTAAACTGCCACGATTTCAATCAGAAAAGTCTGCTGTTTTCTCTTATTTTTTAGCAAAAAAAGACTGGTTGACGGTAGTGCTGACGCTCAATATAATTGCCGAGCAGGGCATGGAAGGAATAGACCAGGGAATCCTATTTGAACTGACCAAATCTGAAAATTCATATATTCAACAGATGGCTCAACATGCTATGAATCGGCATAAGGAGCTTCCGAGTAACAGGGAGAAAGGGATGGAAAAAGAAATTACTATTTCAGACAAGATATTACACCTCAAGGGAATTGAGTTGTTTGAAGGTCTTTCCATAAGCGAATTTGCAGCCGTTGCATCGGTAACAGATGATGTCGTTTTTCCGGCAGGCGAGATTGTAATTAAGGAAGGAGACTCAGGCGAGACCATGTATCTCATAGCCAGTGGAGAGGTGTCTGTGATTAAAAGTTATGGTGAAGACAAAGAAGTTAGACTGGATCTGGTTGGCGCCGGTGAATATTTTGGAGAAATGGCCTTGGTTGATGATATTGTGCGATCGGCAACTGTTCGTACGGAGAAGGAGTCTCGCTTTTTAGTCCTCCATAAGCAGGAATTTAAAGAAATAGTGAGAGAATATCCCCAAATTGCACTTCAAATTTGCAAAGTGCTAAGCGGACGAATCCGTATACTTCACGGGAAAGTGAAGACATAGTTGTTTGCACCAATCGGACTGATATGACCCAAATTTCTCAAACCTCCCAAACCAAAGCTAACGAGTAGAGAATTTTATGGAAATAGCCTTTTTAATGGACAAGTTAGAATCGATCGATCCGGAAAATGAGACCACAAGCTGTTTGATGTATGAATGCAACCAGCGGGGGCATACAGTCTATTTCCTTGAGCCGCATGATATTTATATTCGCGGGAATGAGATTGTGGCCAGGATGAGAAATATTACGGTTGCCCCTGCTCTCTCAATGAGAAAATATTGGCGTTCCCTCATAAATTGTATGAAGCACGACGAACTGATATTTGAGACCGTCACGGATCTGGATGCCCTGTTTTTACGCAGGAATCCTCCCTTGAACTATCAAGTTATGGAATTTTTGGCACCGGTCAGCGATAAAGTATTTATGATAAACAGTACCACAGGACAGATTCTCGGCAACAGTAAGCTCTATATATTAAACTTTCCGGATATTATACCCGAAACGCATGTCTCTCGAGATCCGATTCGGCTGAAGAAAATCATTGATGATTTTGGGGGGGACATGGTGATCAAACCGCTGCAAAGATACGGCGGACAAGGTGTAATCAAAGTCAGCAATCGCGATCATGAAAATTTGGTATCCCTGATAAACTACTATGTGAGTGAATTTAAGTCTTATCCGGAACGTGAACCCATCATGGTTCAAGAATATCTTGATATCGTGAAAATAAAAGGAGATGTTCGGATCCTGATGATGAATGGAGAGATTCTGGGTGCCATGCGGCGAAAGCCCCGTGAGGGGGATTTCAGGACAAACATTCATGCCGGCGCTCGGGCATACAAGCATGAAATAACACTGGAAGAGGAAAAGATCTGTCATGTTATCAAAGAGCGGTTGATTGAAGATGGTTTGTATTTTGTGGGTATTGATGTGATAGGTAATAAACTGGTTGAAATAAATTGTGTCAGTCCCGGGGGTATTCCTCGTATCAACCGATTGAATAAGGTAAAGCTTGAGGTAAAAGTGATCGATTTTATTGAACAGAAAGTCGATGAAAAGAAAAGGTAAAATTAGAAAAGATTTACCCCAGTTAAATATTGATTAATTTAACAGGGCAGGCAGGATTAACATGATTTTATATTCTGGATCTCACGCAAAGACGCCAAGGCGCAAAGGAAAAAAAAGTAAATCGAATTTAAAAGGTCTTATTTATTTTATGATTATTTTTTTGGGCATTATGTGTATAAGTGTTTCCTGTGCCAAAAAGCAGAAAGTTAACAATCTCAAAATAGGACTATCTGATGAGCCTAAAACACTCAATATCTGGCTTGCAAGCGACAGGTGGTCTCTTAGGTTCCTTTCCCAAATATATCAGCCTCTTTTTATACGGGATCCGGATACATTGGAACTTATCCCATGGTTGGCTGAACAACTGCCAACTTTTAATGAGAAAACCCTTTGTTATACGGTCCGGATCAGACCGGCTAAATGGTCGGACGGCTCTGAGTTGACATCGGAAGATGTGGTATTTACCGGTCGTTTAATAAAAGAATTTAAAGTGCCCCGGCACTATGCCAGATGGGAATTCATTAAAAGGTTTGAAACACCGGATAAACATACTGTGAAGTTCTACCTGAAGGAGCCTATGGCCATTTTCCTGGCGAGAACCCTCACAACACCCATAGTTCAAAAAAAGCAATGGTCTAAAATTGTAGAGGAAGTTAAAAATACTGAAAAACCGCTAAAGACATTACTCAATTATAAGATAGACAATCCGATTGGCAGCGGTCCTTTTGTCATTAGAGGATGGAAGCAGGGCGCTTATTTTTTCGTAAAGAAAAGCGAACATTTTTTTGGAACAGGAAAAAAAATACAGGGACGATTGTTGGGGCCCTATATCAATGGGATGATTTTTAAATTTTACGGCACCTCGGATGCAGCAATCCTTGCCCTGAAAAAAGGAAGTATTGATATGTTCTGGTGGGGCATACAGCCAGGATATTTAGAGGATCTTCAGAAACAAAAGGATATACAACTATTTCATAATGAGAGAAGTGCGCTGTATTACATGGGATTTAATGTGCGGAAACCACCCTTTAACGATGTCAGTCTCCGACAGGCGGTGGCAACATTAATCGATAAAGACTTTATTATAACCAGGATTCTTCAAGGACACGGGAATAAAATGAGATCCATTATTCCCTCTGGAAACCGCTTCTGGTACTGTGAAGATATTCCCCGTTATGGCGAAGGTCTCTTGCGAGAAGAACGTTCAAAAAAGGCTTATGAAATCCTTAGAAAGGCTGGATACACATGGGAAGTGCCACCTGTAGATGAATCAGGAAACGTAGTGAAAGGCAAGAAAATTCGTTTGCCCAATGGACAGCCGATGAAAAAAATAACCATCTTGACTCCCCCGGCAGACTATGATCCTCTTCGTGCCATGAGTGGAATGATCATCCAGGAATGGCTTCGGTCCATTGGCATCCCGGCATCTGCCAAACCGATGCACTTGAGTGCTTTACTGCAGCAAGTCAAAGTGAGACAAGAGTTTGATTTTTTCATACTGGCCTATGGAAGATTATCACTTGATCCGGACTGGATGAGAAAATTTTTTCATTCCAGGAATGACAAACCCCGTGGAGGAAACAAGAGCGGCTACCATAATCCCTATTTTGATCGGATTGCGGATCAATCTGCGCGCACCGTAAACAAAGAAAAACGGCAAAAACTTATTTATGAGATGCAGAAGATCATTTTGAGGGATGTACCCTATATTCCACTTTACAATCCCAAAATGATTGAAGCCGCACGTAAGGACCGATTCACAGGTTGGGTGGAAACATTGGAAGGAATCGGAAATCTTTGGTCTTTTTGCCAATTGAAACCTATACATTAGGATTCATTATCCATGGAGCTACTGAAATATATTCGCCAACGTCTAATTCAGATCCTGATCATTTTTTTTGTGATCATGACTGTCCTTTTTTTTCTTTTCCGTTTGGCACCGGGGGACCCGGTTTCGAGGATGATCGATCCGGACATGACCCCTGAGGATTCGGCACGTCTTATTTCTCAACTGGGCCTCGACCAACCACTATGGATACAGTATCTATGTTACCTGAAAAATTATTTTAAGGGTAATTTCGGCTATTCTTTTCATTACGGGCAACCAGTGGTTCAGATAATAAAAAACCGTCTTCCGAACACCATCCTGCTTTTTACTACAGCTGTAATTCTCTCTGCCCTGGTAGGGATATTTCTAGGGAAAATCGCCTCGTGGCATAAAGGTGAGAAAACCGACACTTTATTGAGCTTTGGTGCGTTATTCACCCATACGGTTTTTATACCTTGGTTGGCCCTGATCTTAATATGGGTTTTTGGTTACAAATTGGGTTGGTTTCCAATCAACGGCATGATTTCAGAAGAAATATGGCTTGACCCCAATGCCGGTTTATGGATTAAATCCCTGGATGTCCTTCACCATATGATCCTTCCCTCGAGCACTCTTTTTCTTATATATTTCGGGAGTTATTTGATGATCATGCGAAGCAGTATGCTGGAGACGCTAAAAGAAGATTATATCCTTACTGCAAGAGCCAAAGGTCTTGAAGAGAAGGTAATCCGCAACCATCATGCCGCCCCCAATGCAGCGCTTCCGGTCGTAACCAGTGTGGGATTGAGCCTGGCTTTTTCAATCAATGGCGGTGCGCTGACGGAAACAGTATTCTCATGGCCGGGAATCGGAAGGGAGTTGGTGTTTTCGGTGAGCAATAATGATTATCCCCTTGCCCAGGCCTCATTTTTGCTTATCGCCACAGTAGTGCTCCTTTCAAACCTGATCGTAGACATTCTTTACGCGTATCTGGACCCAAGGATTCGGTATTAAATGAGATAATTTGTAATAATTCACCGGAGGAAAGGTGTTTGACAGCATAACAGGATAGACATGATATAAATCCAGCTAAAAAAATATCATAATAGAGGTTAGATTGATTTAAAGCGTAAAAATTGAAACTGTTTGAGTCCAGAGCGTAGCTCGGAACATATTTATGACAACCGGTAAAACTATGGAAAGAGACGATATAAAACGTTTAAAAAGATCCAACTGGATCGCCCGTTTTAAAGAAGGGTGGTCCATTTACAAGCAGAACATTATCGGCAAGATCGGACTTGTTCTTCTAATTCTATTTGCTTTAATGGCC
This sequence comes from uncultured Desulfobacterales bacterium, assembly GCA_964594355.1. Classification (GTDB taxonomy): domain Bacteria; phylum Desulfobacterota; class Desulfobacteria; order Desulfobacterales; family JAUVVS01; genus JAUVVS01. The sequence goes on along the minus strand of CAZQOH010000005.1, from coordinate 12,160 downwards.
ATAGGAAGCTTTATTCCTCCATTAATAGATCCCATGTATCAGCCTATGTCCGGAGTGGATCCGGATATTTCCATGTCAACAGGTCCGAGTTTAAAGCACTGGTTGGGAACTGATTTTATGGGCCGGGATCTTTTCAGCCAACTCCTTGCAGGTGCCAGGGTTGCCTTCATTGTAGGAGTTTCAGCGGCCTTTATGAGTATATTTCTTGGTACGACAATCGGAATGCTTGCCGGATATATGGGGAAATTCGTAGATACATTCCTTATGCGACTGGCAGATATGATCATGGTTATGCCCACCTTGCTGGTGGTACTTATTCTGGCAGCTCTTTTTGGTCAGCTCAATATTTGGACGATTATTCTCATCATTGCTTTATTCAGGTGGCCCGGCGTATCGAGGGTTATCAGAGCCCAGACACTTTCCTTAAAGCAACGACCTTTCATCGAGGCTTCTAAGGTGGCCGGTGCTTCACATTTTCGAATCGTTTTCAGGCATATTATGCCAAATGTACTACCGCTTTCTTTTCTTTACATGACTTTTCGTGTGACATCCGCCATTACCATAGAAGCATCCTTAGCCTTTTTAGGTTTTGGCGATCCCGGAACCGTCAGCTGGGGAATGATGCTCCAATGGGTGTGGAAAACAGGACACATGTTCAAGGCGCCATATTGGCTTTTGCCACCGGGAATCTGCATCTCATTGATTACACTTTCTTTTTATATGTTGGGAAGAGCGATGGATGAAGTGCTTGATCCAAGGCTGAGGAAAGTGGGAAAAGTGTAAATTCCCAAGAAGTTATGGAGAAATCAGATAAGATGGCATTGTTAGAGGTTGAAAATTTAAATGTCGGCTACCAAACTTCAGATGGTTATCTGAGCGCATTGGAAGGGGTCACTTTTTCATTGGATATTGGAAAATCTCTCGGTTTCGTGGGGGAATCCGGATGCGGAAAAACCACCTTGGGTATGGTGTTGATGGGATTACTTCCATCCAATGGTTCAGTTCGAGGGGGACGCGTGCTGTTTGAAGGAGAGGATCTACTTCAAAAGAATGATGAGGAGATGAGATATATTCGGTGGAAAAAGATCGCCATGATTTTTCAGGCTGCCATGAATGCCCTAAATCCTGTCCATCGCATAGTAGATCAAGTCGCGGAGGCAATACTAGCGCATACATCTGATCTGACCAGAGAAGAGGCCGTGAATCAGGTTGAAGGACTTTTTCAACTGGTGGGAATTCCAAAAAATCGTTTGAGAGATTACCCTCACCAGTATAGCGGCGGAATGAAACAGCGTGCCATTATTGCCATGGCATTGGCCTGTCGACCTCAACTTATTATCGCGGATGAACCTACAACCGCTTTGGATGTAATTGTTCAAGATCAAATTTTAGAGGAGGCCAAGAACCTTCAAAAAGAGTTTAACATAAGCATGATATTTATATCCCATGATATTTCCGTGGTGGCGGATGTTTGTCACGATATCGGCGTACTGTATGCGGGCCAGCTTGTTGAATATGGAAACAGGGATGAGGTTTTTAACTTTCCGACACATCCTTATACAAAAGCGCTGCTTTCATCTTTTCTCACGTTGAAGGAAGAAACTGCCCAACTGGAGCCGATTCAAGGAGAGACTCCCAACCTTCTCAACCTCCCTTCGGGATGTCGATTCTGTGATCGCTGTTTAGAGGCGGCGGATTCTTGTAAATCTGAAGCTCCCACATGGGTGGATATATCCCCAACCCATAAGGCCTTCTGTAACTGCTCTCAGTAAGCTAAGCTGAAAATGATGAAAAATGAAAAAGAACCTATTGTTCAGGTAGACAGGATAAGTAAAATTTACATGTCGAGGCGGTCTTTCTTCAAAGATTCCGAGAAAGATATCATTGCTTTAAACCAGATTTCCTTACAGATACATAAAGGTGAAATATTTGGATTGGTAGGAGAAAGTGGAAGTGGTAAGACAACAACCGGAAGGCTTATCGTTAAGTTAGAGGAACCTACAGCAGGCAAGATATATATAGATAATAATGAAATTAGTGAACTTCAAGGAAAAGAACTGAAAGATTTTCGTTCAAAGGTACAAATGATCTTTCAGGATCCCTACCAATCCCTCAATCCTCAACTTTCCGTATATGATACAGTTTCTGAACCGATGACGATACATAATATTGGGAATGCTGAAACCAGACAAGATGCAGTCTGGGAGGCGATGAGATCGGTAGGGCTTTCACCGCCGGATGATTTCTTTTACCGTTTTCCTCACCAAATGAGCGGTGGACAGAGGCAGAGAGTGGCTATAGCCCGCGCGATTATACTGAAACCTGAGTTTATCGTTGCAGATGAACCGACGTCCATGCTTGATGCGTCTATTTCAATTCAGATTTTTAAAATTTTGCTTGAAATACAAAAAAAACTAAATGCCACCCTCCTCTTTATCAGCCATAGTCTGGCAGCTGCCCGCTATCTTTGTGATCGTATTGCCGTGATTTACAGAGGCAACCTGTTTGAGCTGGGCCCTGGAAGGGAGGTTATCAAAAACCCCAAACACCCATACACTCAGGCCCTTATTGATGCCCTTCCCAAATATGCTCATGGTGGTGAGGTCAAACGATATGGGACGCTTTTAAGAGAAGAGCGCCAGGCTTCCGGAAATGTCGGTTGTCCCTTTTTTCATCGATGCAGGGTTGCGCATAGAATAAAATGTAGCCGTGAAAGACCGTCCTTGAATAGAGAAGACAACTCTCATTCGGTGGCCTGCTTTTATTCTTAATATGGTTGCATATATACGAAGATAAGCGTTCACAGGTTCAACCTTCCCCGTTCAGGGTTAGTTCTCTGCCTTGAGCTTGCTCCAATGCATGAAAAGAAAGAGTATCTATCAGAGATCTGGAGTTTCAGTTCGGAAAACCGATAACCTTTAAACGTTGAACTTTGAACCCCTGAACTATTACCTTTTTTTTAAATTCCTCTCCCTTTTCTAAAGGGGGATTGAGGGGATCGTTTTTTGAAATTTCCTTTTATTATATCAATTCCACATTGTTCCATCCGGATCCCGGAAGAGATTCGATCCACTATAGCGCTAACAGATAACGAAATAATAGATTCCGTTGATATGGGTACCGCCGAGATTTTCGGGGCACTGCCCGCTCAATTCGTTTTCCCTGCCGGCTGGAATCGGCTCGTTGTGGATCTCAATAGGGGTTCGGATCGATATGACGCCAAAGGTGTCATTGCGCAAGTGGATTACCATGGCCGTTCCATTTATCGCTCAGGATGCGTGCCCGGTGAAACAGAGAGGAGTCGCCGGATCAAAAAATATTATTGGCCTTATCATCGGCGTTTGATTGAGGCCCTTGAGAACCAGGCAGTAAAGATACTGTTTGATTGTCATTCTCTCGAGGGGATCGGACCTGAGGAAGCGCCCGACGCCGGCAAGAAAAGAAAAGATATTACGTTGAGCAATAATGGCGATAAAAACGGAAATGAAAATAAAACCCTCAGTACCAAAACAACCTGTTCGGCTGAAACCCTATATTTGGTGAGAGAAGCCTTTCAAAAGTCAGAGTTTTCGGTTTCAATCAATGACCCTTATAGAGGCGGATATATTACGAATCATTATGGTCAAAAATATGCCGCTACGGGAAAAATGGCTGTCCAGATCGAGATCAATCAGAATCTCTATCTTAAATCCGGTGATATACACCCTTTGCCTGAAAAACTGAAAGATGTTAAGCACAGGGTCAAAAAGACTTTTGAGGAAATTTGGAGAAAGATTTAGCTCGAAAGCTCAGACGCTGCATACATTCTTTGAAACGGAACGTTATTTTGACAAACACTATAAACGTAATATAAAGGTTTAATATTATGAATGATACTTTATTTATACAGTTTTATAATGAAATAAAGGATTCATATTTTGATTTATGCAACGGTTTTTCAGACACCTATGATTTATGCAAAAACAAAGGAGATTTTTATTGGACCAAACATGAGGCAGATCGTGCAAAATGGCACCTGGATGAGACATATGCAGGCAGAGAATTACCTGTTAAAAAAGGGACGGTTTATATAAGTGCTGTTTATTTAAATCATCTGTATCAATCGTATGTATGGGCAAAAGAATATCCAAACATCAGGTTTGTAGTAGGCGGCCCTATTGCGGCAGAAAGACGAATCGATACTAATGGCTGGGACCCTGTGTATCTGAAGATCGACAATTACAATGCGTTGCCGGTGAACTTAGAAATAACCGGCAGGAGCGTAGAAGACCGGTTTGAGGTTCCAAACTTTTCCGGAAAATGGAAACTTGACGTGCCTGAATTTGTACCGGATGACAATCCCATCTATTTTTCATATACACTGGATAATGGGTGTTTTTGGGGTAAATGCACATTCTGCAACATAGCGCTTCATGCGCGCGATTTTTTCAGAAGAAGAAAGGATATAAAATTTGAGTTTAGAGACATAAAGCATAATGGAACTAAAATAATACGTCTAAACACAGGCTCCATAACAACAAAATTTATAAGGGAAATGCTGCCCAAACTACCCTGCGGGGAAGATATGGAATACCGAATGTTTATCAGGTCTGCTCAATCGGAAAACGAAGCCCTGAAGGAAGTATTAGATAACTGTAATGGTGAATTCCCAAGGCTTGTATTAGGTTTCGGTATGGAGTTTCCATCTGATCGCATGTTGAGACATACCGGAAAAGGTTGCAATACCCAAGAGATGCTAGATTTTCTTCGTTTATGTCGTAGTAATAACATACGAATTAATGCAAATTTCATATTAGGCTGGAACAACTTGATTGAAGATGACATCAGAGGATTGGAAGATTTCATGGACAGCATACCTGAAGATTCTATTACCACTGTACAAATGAGATGGCTTTTTGCCCACCCATATACAAAGATACATGACACATACGAAGGTGAACCTATTAGATTAGGTCCGTTTTATGAAGGTTTTTGTGCTGAAATAAGTGAAAAACAGATGGAGTTAAATAAGGAAGCAGGAGATATTATTAGCCAATATAGCAGTATAAAGCATTACAAGGTTGACGGTATGGGAAATATTAGAAAAAATTTGCAAAAAAATATGGAAAAGCAAGAGAAATCGTAACATTTTAACCCTTTGAAGCCAGTTTATACAAATAAGCTTGAAAGGTGATTAAATTTTCAGCCGTGTAATTGTCTGAGGGTATTAGTGAGTTTTACACGGTTAAAATTTAATTATCTTTTACAATCTGCGGGATGACGACTTCTTTCAATTAGAAATTGCTTATTATTTCTAACCCAAAAAAAAATAATGAAAGGTCTTGACAAAGATTATATTGGGTATTATATTTCGAATTATGTCGAACTATCTAGATAAAAACATCGAAGAATTCGCCGAAATTTTTAAGGCACTCTCAAATCCAAACCGGCTCAAGATATTCTTGCGTCTGATCTCATGTTGCATACCGGGAACATCTGTAAACATTAATAGTAAAATCGGTCCCCAGGGGTGTGCCTGTGTCGGTGAACTTGGCAAAGATCTTGGTATTGTGCCTTCCACAACTTCACATCATATTAAGGAGCTTCGCCGAGCGGGACTCATTCGCATGGAGCGGCAAGGCCAGAAAATTGAATGTATGATTGACCCAGAGACCTTAGCAGCCTTACAAGGCTTTTTTAATAGCAAGCATAAGCATTAGGTTTTTTTTGATATACTATTCGATAGCTGCCGAATTATGAAATTAAAGGAGGATAAAATGAAATCAATTGAAAAAGAAAGAATCAAAGAGGCAGTTCGGGAGAATTATGGGAAAATTGCGAGAGCGGACAGTCTGACCTCACAAGCACATAAAGCAACAACCTGCTGTGACCCAACTGACACCTGTTCAGGAGTCAATCAGAAAGCATCTTGTTGCGATCCAACCGAATCTTCCGGAGAGAGTATGTCCACTATCATAGGATATTCCAAGAAAGATATTAAAAGTGTCCCCGAAGAAATAAATATGGGGCTTGGTTGCGGCAATCCTGTAGCCCTTGCTTCACTTAGATCAGGCGAAACCGTTGTGGATTTAGGCAGCGGTGGGGGTTTTGACTGTTTTATAGCGGCCAAGGAAGTGGGTGAGACCGGAAAAGTTATCGGTGTTGATATGACACCTGACATGGTGAGTAAAGCCCGACGAAATGCTGAAAAGATGGGAATCCGTAATGTGGAATTTCGTTTAGGTGAAATCGAAAATCTGCCTGCTGCCGACAATACGGCCGATATTATTATGTCAAACTGTGTGATTAATCTCTCCCCGGACAAACGAAATGTATTCAAGGAGGCATATCGAATCCTTAAACCCGGCGGACGATTGGCGATTTCAGATGTTTTAGCAATTGCTGAACTCCCTGATGAGGTTCGAAATGACCTGGCATTAATGAGCGCTTGTATAGGCGGTGCCGCGACGATCGAGGATACAGAGAAATTGCTTGTGGAAGCTGGATTTCAAAATATCAAGATCAAGCCAAATGATCAAAGTCGTGAGTTGATTAAGGAATGTAATCCGGAAAAAAGTGATAAGGCCACAGATTATGTCGTTTCTGCATACATAGAAGCTATTAAGCCCTCTTCATAAACTTCAGACATCGTCAAATAGTTGAGTGGTTAAGTGGTTGAGTTAGGAAAGATTTATAATTAAATCAAGATGTTAATATTTTTAACGGTTATAGGTCCAATTTTTGGCAAACAACTAAAGTATTACATAAAAACGATGTAGGGGCTTAATTTCTTTGGGTTATAATTTTAATGATTTTTGGTCTATATTGATTCTTTTTTGATAGGCTTTTACCTTTTAATTTTATGAAATAAAATGCGAGAAAGAAGAAAAAAAAACCACAAACAGCCGAGAAGACGGACCGATCAAGGCTAAAAGAAGGTGCAATTTTATGGCCTATCAATGCACCTACAAGCATGATTAAAATAGGAAATATATAAAGGAAAAAAGAGAGTTTAAGAAGGGAAGAAGTTTCAAAATAGATGACCACCCTGTCTCCGAGCGTTGCTCCGGATGTGTTTATCGCTTCAACCTTCATTTCCTCTCCACTTGCCAGGGTGCTGCATGAGCTTTTTGAGGCACATGACTCACAGGCACTGCTTTTTCTTGTTGTCACCCATGCAGTGGTTGAATTTACTTTTGTTACTATACCTTCTTCGGTTGCCAAAATATCAACTCATTTTATATACTTTTGGAGTTAAAGTTTATACGGTATAGGTGTCCTGGAAAAAACTTCATCGAAAATGCGAATTAGAGCATTAACTCGTATTTCTCATGAAGAATTAATTCTTCATGAGAAATGCGGGCTAAACCTCTGCTGTAGATTCAGCTGTTTCTTTAGTATTTTCCGTTCGCTCATAGCATATAAGTCCACATTGCAAACACCTTTCAGCTTCCGTGTGGGCCATTTCTTCTGTCAACCCTCTTTCAACTTCACCGCAAATTGCCAGGTCTTTATTGCTGCAAAGCGGCATAATTTGGCGTACACTTGTCTCTATATTTTCAACATGGTCAACATCTTGTAGGATGGATTTCGGAGTAATTACACTTTCAGGGAGAGCCGGCAAAATACCATACATAATCTGGTGTATAGATGCCGCCACCCTTCGACCGGCACCGATCGCCTTAATAGCTGCACTATAGTCACCCAGAACATCACCTTCAGCCAACAAACCGACTTCTTTATTGTATGCCGGTTGTTTGTAAGGTTCTGCACCCTCCCATCCCAAGCCGCCGGAAAGTCTCATTACATCTTGGATTTTCTCTTCAGAATTTATAAAGATAAGTTCAGGGAATCGTCCGGATGCAATAATCAGTGTTTGTACCATTATAATAGTCTTTGCCAGCGTATCTGATTCAATATATTCCAGTTCCGTTATCCTGTCTTCATCACCAAAAACGCGATTTATACCGGCACTGAAAACGATATTTATATTTTCACTTTTAAACTTTTCAAAATCTGCATATTCAAAAGGACTCTTTTCCTGCGGTTCTCTTAATAAAATCGTTATTTTTTTCGCACCTAGATCTTTACAGATGCCTGCTGCTTCAAGAGCAAGTTTTCCGCCCCCTGCAATTACCACATCCGGTTGGCAGGAAATTTTTTCATGATTTTCAGCAGCGGCCTTGATAAAATCCAGAAGAAGATACGTACCCGGAATCGATGATCTAAGATCAGATCCGGTCTTTTGAACAAGGTAGCTGTCCCAGCCTCCTGTAGCCATAAAAATAGCGTCAAATCCCTGTCTGAGAAGTGAATTGATGGTGAAATCTTGCCCGAGAGACTTCCCTGTTTCAGCCGTTACGCCCATTTCAAGTATACCTTCAATATCCCATTCAAGTATCTCTAAGGGCAGTCGGTATTTAGAAATAGCACTTTGAAGCAACCCGCCCAGTTTTGATGTTGCTTCAAATACAGTCGGCTCGTGGCCTAGACGGACTAGGAAAAACGATACTGATAAACCTTCCACACCACCACCGATAACCGCTACCTTACGGCCGGTTCCCGGAGCTTTGTACGGGAGTATTCGATCTTTATTCTCTCTTTCAAAATCAGCAGCAAAGCGCTTTAAAAAATTAATGGCCACCGGTTTGTCAATGTAGTTGCGCCGACAATGTTCTTCACAAGGACGTGGGCAGATCCTTCCAATTACAGTAGGAAAGGGGTTCCGTTCCTTGATCACCTGAACGGCCCTATGATAGTTACCCAGTGAAGTTTGCCTTATATACTCTTTTATATTGATACCTGCAGGGCACGCTCTCTGGCAGGGAGTAGTACACTCATCCGTAGTATATTCGCGCAAAATACGCCTTGTAACAGATGAGAGAGTAATAATATGTTTTGGGCATACCCTTTCGCAGGTTCCGCAACCAGTGCAGCGTTCTTCATTTACTATGGGCAGTCCATCTATCCCCATGGATATGGCGTCAAAGGGACATGCCTTTTCACAGCTTCCAAGGCCCAGGCATCCGATGGAGCAGACCTTCATGCCTCCTCCATGGAGAGCTGCAGCCTTGCATTCATTCAGGCCCTCATATATGTATTTAACATCAGCATCCGAAAGACCGTATGTACATCCCGGAATGGCTATATCCGGCTCTTTTAGCTCAACGGTAACTCCTAAAAGGCGAGCTATTTCAAAAGCAAGATCAGACCCGCCGGCCACACATGAGTTAGGTTCGGCTTTGCCGTTCACAATAGCTATTGCATTGGCGCTACATCCGGGTAGTCCGCATCCCCCGCAATTGGCTCCGGGAAGAGCACCTTCCACTTTAAGTATCTTAGGGTCAATATATACATAAAAGATTTGAGATGCTGCAGCCAGGATGACACCAATTATAAGTCCCAGTCCGCCCATTATAAAAATCGATTCTAGCATGCCTCCACCTTTTGTTTCATAAATTCCTTAAGAAATTGCGCTGTATCTACATTTATCAAAACAGGTCATGCATTTTATGCATTTATTTTTATCAATTACTGCAACTTCTTTTTTCTTCCAGGAAATCGCCTCTGCCGGACAAGCTTTAAAACACAGACCGCATTTTTTACACAGATCCGTTTCAACTTCAAACTTTAAGAGAGCTATACAACGTTTTGCAGGGCATCTTTTTTCGTATATATGTGCATGATATTCATCCTTGAAATATCTTAACGTTGAAAGAACGGGATTGGGTCCGGTTTGACCTAGACCGCATAAAGCAGCTCCTTTAATAACTGAAGAGAGCTCTTCTAATATTTCAATATCTCCGTCTTCACCCCTTCCTTCACATATTTTATTAAGAACCTGTAAAAGACGCCGTGTTCCTTCTCTGCAGGGTATACATTTACCGCATGATTCATCCTGAACAAAATCCATAAAAAAACGGGCCATGTCAACCATACAGGTGTTTTCATCCATGACAATAGCTCCGCCTGATCCCATGATAGCCCCCACCTTTGCAATTGCTTCGTAATCAACAGGGGTATCCAGGTATTGCTCCGGAACGCATCCGCCTGAGGGACCTCCTAACTGGACAGCTTTGAATTTCCTTTTTTTGGGGACACCTCCGCCGATATCATAGATTATTGTCCGCAGGGTCGTTCCCATGGGAACTTCAACAAGACCTATGTTATTGACAGTGCCTGAAAGTGCAAAGACTTTAGTCCCTTTACTTGTTTCAGTTCCAACATCGGCATACCACTTGCCCCCATTTAATATAATCTGGGAAACATTTGCCAGGGTTTCAACATTATTCAAAATAGTCGGTTTTTCCCACAAGCCCTTGTGTGCAGGAAAGGGTGGGCGAGGTCTTGGCATTCCTCTTTTTCCTTCAATAGATCTCATCAACGCCGTTTCCTCACCACATACAAAGGCGCCTGCACCCTGGTAAATATCAATATCAAAATCAAAACCGGTTCCAAGGATGTCTTTCCCCAAAAGTCCGTATTCTCTTGCTTGATTAATGGCAATTTCCAACCTTTTGATTGCTAAAGGATACTCCGTTCTGGCGTAAATGTATCCTTGACGGGAGTTAATAGCACGGGCAGCTATGATCATCCCTTCGAGTACAGCGTGGGGGTCTGATTCCAGAACGCTTCGGTCCATGAAGGCTCCCGGATCGCCTTCATCCGCGTTACAAAGCACATATTTCACATCACCGGGGCTCTTATTTGCAAAATCCCACTTTAATCCGGTGGGGAATCCGGCACCTCCCCGGCCTCTAAGCCCTGAGGTCTTCATCTCTTCAATGATTTCTTCCGGTGACATCTCTTTCAGTGCCTTGGCGACGCCAAAATATCCGTCTCTAGCAATGTACTCATCGATTATTTCAGGATCGATTGCTCCCTTATTCCGCATAACCCAAAACATCTGGTGTGAGAAAAAAGGGATTTGATCCATATTCGGAATGGTCTCCTTGGAAGCAGGCTCCACATAGAAAAGTTTTTTAACCGGGCGGCCTTTGAGAAAGTGCTCCTCAACAAGGTGAGGGATATCTTTGGCCTTGAGTTTCTGGTAGAAAATTTTATCGGGCTGAACCAACATTACCGGGCCTACGGCACAAAATCCAAAGCATCCAGTCTCAATGATTTTTACTTCTTCGGAAAGCCCTTGCAGATCAAGCTCCTTTTTAAGTGCTTCCTGAACGTCACCGGCACCACTGGCTTGACAGGCTGTGCCACCACAAAACATCAATTGAATCCGTTCTTTGATCATTCTTTACTCCTGAAACACCTGTGTCAGCTTATAATCGAACCTGATCATTTTAATGTAACCGTCCAGGGGTTCAAGGTTCAGCGTTCAAAGGTTATCGGTTTGATGAAAATCTCTACATTTTCACCATGATATGGTCATAGTGCATAAATCAAGACCTTTGGTTTATTTTTTTAACGCACGCGATTTTTTACTCCTAATGTCCATGAAATCCGAACTGAAACCCCGGATTTCGATATCCTTTATTCTCAGGCATTGGAGCAAGCTCAAGGCAAAAAACTAACCTTGAACGGGGAACGCTGAACCTGTGAACGCTTACTATTATTCTTAATATTTTTCAAGGATATCGATGACCGTATCTGAACTCAAACTACCATAAGTATCCTGATCTACAACCATTATAGGGGCTAGTCCGCAAGCGCCTAAGCATCTGACGGATTCTAAAGAAAAGCGCCTATCTTTGGTGGTTTGGCCTTCTTCAATTTGATATTTGTTGCTGATACGAGTGATTATTTCTTTTATACCCTTTACGTAGCAAGCTGTTCCCATGCATATCTTTATTATATGCTTTCCCTTTGGTACAAGTGAAAATAATGAATAGAAGGAAGCAATACCGAAAACCTCGCTACGGGATAAATTAAGACCAACACTGATGTAATCAATGAGCTCGACAGGCAAGTAGCCGACAATATCCTGGCAATTCCTCAGAACTGAAATAACTGAACCGGGTTTCGTTTTATTGACTTTAATGATTTCATTGATTTTGTTCCACATATCATCTGTGATATCATTATGTTGAGGATGTGAATCTTGTGTCATGTCCGGATCTCCTAATTGTATTATCGCCGATAATTACATCAAAAACTATGCAGGCAAATCGAGACCTTTGAAAAATGTTCAATTTTGTTCAAGTTCAAGGAAGGCGAAAATTTT
>CAZQOH010000004.1:0-28016 GCA_964594355.1 uncultured Desulfobacterales bacterium | reverse complement strand
GGTACAAATAAAAAGAAATTTATCACGAAAGCACGAATTTGATTATTTAATTACTAAACTCTTTAATTCGAGAATAGAAAAATGCCACATTCATTTAAACCCATAGATCTTAGCGGTCTGAATACATATTCACTTTCAGAAAGAAAGAGCAAGGTTAATGTAGCTGACTTTGCTAAAACCTGGGAAAAGGGATCCGGCTTTAAAGATTTCCTTGACAGCCTTCCCAACATACTATCCGGTAATAATATAAAAACAGTCATATCTTCTATTGTAAAAGCCTTTAATGAAAAAAAAAGCATTGTGCTCGGTATGGGAGCCCATGTTATCAAAGTGGGGCTAAATCCGGTAATTATAGATCTTATGGAGCGTGGAATTATTACAGCTGTAGCAATGAATGGAGCAGGCATTATTCACGATCTTGAACTTGCCATGACAGGTAATACTTCAGAGGATGTAGAGGCATCAATTAAAAACGGCACTTTTGGTATGGCGCATGAAACATGCGATTTTTTAAGTGATTCGATTAAGAAAGCAGGGGAAAATTTAAAGGGTCTTGGTGAAGCAGTGGGTCATTCAATCGTTGAAAAGGAACTTCCCCTCATGGATAAAAGTATCCTTGCAGCCGGTTTTCGTTTAGGCATACCTGTCACTGTTCATGTTGCCATTGGGACGGACATTATCCATATGCATCCCGGGTTTGATCCAAAGCAAACAGGGCTGGCCACCCACATAGATTTTCGGATATTTGCATCGGTTATTGCCACTATGGAAGAAGGTGTTTACTTGAATGTGGGCTCTGCGGTAATACTCCCGGAAATCTTCTTAAAGGCCGTTACGCTCGTCCGAAATATTGGTCACAACCTAACAAATTTTACTACCGTTAATATGGATTTTATTCAGCATTACCGGCCCATGACCAATGTTGTTAAGAGGCCTACAGCTCACGGAGGGAGAGGATTTAGTTTGGTAGGCCATCATGAAATCATGTTACCGCTTATTGCTGCCGGTGTGATTGAGCAGATAAATTAGCAAGTTGATTTTCAAGGTGTTAATGGTTATTCTTTCATAATCATAATCTTACTCATAATCGTAATCGTAAATGTTCATCATTAAGAGGTTCAGGGTTTACGATTTTTTCATATTTTTGTTTTTAATCGCAGTGCAAGCTCGCTCGGCTAATCTTAAGTCTCGAATGAATTCTGCATTAGATTAAAAATCATAGACTTTAACTACCATAACAGTTGAACTCTGAACCTGTATGTACGATCAAGATTACGATTACGATTAAGAACAAGAGTCGCTTTTAGATTATCTGTATATCCCGTCCAAATTAAAGGAGAAATAAAATGCCTATCTATGAATATCATTGTGATAAATGCGGCATAGATTTTGAGTATCTGGTGTTCGGAAAAGAAAAGCCAAATTGTCCCTCATGTAGCAGCAAGAATGTGTGTAAACTGATGTCTGCCAGTGGTTTTATAAGCAAGGGGGGCAGTGGCGAAACAGTCTCCTCCTCTGCCGGATCAAATTGCGGCGGATGTGCTGCTACAGGTTGTGCCACCTGTGGTTAATAACGGGTGTCCACCCAGAAATGGCATCTATTGAACCAATATTGCGTTCTCGCCTTTTTGTGATCCTTGACGTAGACCCACTACGACTGCGGTTGTAAAATGGCTGCGGTCTTGTTTTGAACAAAAATCCACCATTTATAGATGGACACTAATGAATAAAGATTATAAAAACATTAAAATCGGAACACGCGGGAGCAAACTTGCTCTCTGGCAGGCAAACTGGATAAAGTCGGCTCTGCAGATTCATAACCCCACACTTTCTGTTGAACTGGTTACCATAAAAACCAAAGGAGACAAGATTCTCGATGTACCCCTTGCCAAGATCGGAGGTAAAGGACTCTTTATTAAAGAAATAGAAGAAGCGCTTTTAGATAGCCGCATTGATCTTGCCGTGCACAGCATGAAAGACATGCCGGCAGAAATACCAAAAGGACTTTGTATCGGTGCAATTCCAGAGCGTGAAAGTTCGCAAGATGTTCTTATTTCCAAAAACGGTTCAATATTTTCTGAACTTGGCTCTGGATCCCGGATAGGAACAAGCAGTCTCCGTCGTGCGGCCCAGCTTCGCAATGCAAGACCAGACGTTGAAATATTACCTTTAAGAGGAAATCTCGACACCCGCCTTAAAAAACTCGAGAGCGAAAATATTGACGCAATTGTCCTTGCAGCTGCAGGAATGAAGCGTCTTAATCTTGAAAACAGAATAACCGAATATTTAGATGATAGTATAATGCTGCCGGCAGTTGGCCAGGGTGCTCTCTGTGTTGAAATTAGGGATAATGACCCTGAAATTGGACCCATTGTAAATGCGCTTGACAGTCGTCAAACAAGAATAGTGGTTATGGGTGAGCGGGCCTTTTTAAATCATTTGGAAGGAAGCTGCCAGATTCCTATTGCAGCCCATGGGAAGATTGAAAAAAATATTTTTATATTGTGCGGACTTGTTGCAGACATTGATGGATCTGAAATATTCAGGGATACATTTTCAGGACATGAAGATTTAGCCGAAAGTATTGGAGTAAAACTTGCGGATCACCTTCTTTCAATGGGTGCAGATAGAATATTAAAAAACCTAACCCGGATAAACCAGAAAGAATAGCCACAGAGACATCAAGGCAAAAAGAATAACTGTTTATTCTAATTTAACTTCGTAGCTTAGTGGCGAACATATTCTGATAGATAAGTACTAAAGAGTGAAATTAAATAAACCAATGAATGGAAAAGTATATTTAGTAGGTGCGGGACCCGGTGATCCGGGATTGATTACTGTAAAAGGGTTGGAGTGTATCAAACTGGCTCATGTTTTGATCTATGATTATCTGGCATCTCCGGAACTGTTAAAATATGCTCCAAAGAATGCCGAGATTATCTATGTTGGAAAAAAGGGCGGAGAACATACACTATCTCAGGATGAAATTAATACCCTTATTGTACAAAAAGCAAAGAACGGCGCTGTTGTTACACGGTTAAAAGGCGGCGATCCGTTTATATTCGGTCGGGGTGGTGAAGAAGCAGAAGAACTGGTTAAATCAAAAATTCCTTTTGAGGTGGTTCCCGGTGTTACGTCTGCCATCGCAGCACCGGCTTATGCAGGAATCCCGCTAACTCATAGAGATTTTACATCCACCCTTGCCTTTGTTACAGGTCATGAAGATCCCGCAAAAGAACAGAGTAGTATTGACTGGAATGCGATTGCCAAGGGGATTGGCACAACAGTATTTTTTATGGGAGTTAAAAATCTGCCGTATATTGTAGAACAACTTCTCAGTCACGGCATGTCGCCTAACAAACCCATGGCTCTGATTAGGTGGGGAACAACGCCAAGCCAGATCACGGTTGTCGGGACACTCGATACGATTGTTGAACGTGTAGAAAAGCTTGGATTAAGGGCGCCGGCCATAATTGTTGTTGGTGATGTTGTCAACTTAAGAAAGAAAATGAAATGGTTTGAAAAACGCCCCCTCATGGGAAAAAGAATTGTAGTAACTCGGGCCCGTGCACAATCTAGTGATCTTGTAAAGCTTCTTTCAGATCTTGGTGCAGAGTGTCTGGAGTGCCCAACTATAAAAATTGTGCCCCCGGAAGACTGGAAACCTTTAGATATGGCAATTGAAAGCCTTCCAGCATATGATTGGATCATCTTTACCAGTGTAAACGGTGTAAAATATTTTTTTGAGCGTCTATTTACAAAGAACAAAGACGTGCGTGCTTTGTCCAATATTTCTACGGCGGCAATCGGCCCGGCAACTTCAAAAAAGCTTTTAAATTTTGGACTCAAGAGTGATATCGTTCCTGAAAGTTACAGAGCTGAATCGGTTATCGAGGCGTTTAAGAGTGAAAATATTAAGGGCAAAAGAATATTTCTGCCACGTGCAAGGGAAGCAAGACCCGTTCTTGCCGTAGAATTGGCAAAAATGGGGGCTGAAATTGATGAGGTGGCCGTGTATTGTACAGAGAAGGTTTATGATCATGCCGATGTTCTCTTAAAACAACTTGAAGAAGGAAAAATTGATCTTATAACATTTACGAGTTCATCAACCGCAACAAACTTTAAAACCCTTTTACCCTCTGAAAAGTTCGAAACTTTCATAAAAGGTGTTACGATCGCAAGTATAGGATCAATTACCACTGATACTGCAAGAAGACTCGGATTTAATGTTCAAATCGAGGCGGAATCCTTTACCATACCGGGATTATGCAAAGCGATCAAACAGCATTATAATACCCCAATTGAGTGATAATTCTTAATTTACAGTTTTAACTCAATTAGAGTAATAAAGCTCCAGAGTAAGTAGTGGAGGCTTTCCAGCCTTTTACTTAAATCTCCATTAAATCCAACATCTTTTCCCATATTTTTCATTCAAACTTGCAAATTTAAGAGAAATATTGACCTTAAATAATATGTTATGATATATTCCTTATATGTAGGGTTATTTTTATGCATGATGAACCTTTTAAATAAAAATATAATTTAAACGGGGATAATCTTTGACTAATAAAATGTAATTCTGCAAATCCTGTCTCATTTAAATGCTTTATAAATAAGATCGACAAATATAAATGAGTAAATGGAATGGAAAACTATCTTGAAAAACTGCCATCCTTTGTTGATGAAATCAAGTCAATAAAAGAGACAATCATTACAAATATTGTATTGATTGGACAAATACCATCTCCCACGTTCAAAGAAAAACGGCGTTCACAATTTTTTATGGAAAGACTGGCTGAATGTCAGATTGATGAATGCACAACCGACGGTTATCGGAATCCCATTGGAATTATTAGGGGAACTTCCAGAGAGAAGCCGCCAATTTTTGTTGTGACGCATCTAGACACTTTTTTTACAAAGGATATTGATCATAACTATGTGGTCAAAGAAGATTCAATAACAGGTCCGGGTATTACAGACAATTCGGTCGGTTTGGGTGTTCTGATCTCTTTACCGGAAATTTTTCAAAAATTAAATCTTCGCTTTGAATCCGACATTGTTCTGGCAGGTGTTATACAGTCAATAGGAAAGGGTAACCTCCGGGGTATAAGACATCTTTTAAAAACATGGAGTACACCCATAAGGGGGGCTGTGTGTATTGAGGGTGTTGAGCTCGGCAGAATAAATTATTATTCTGACGGGATGATTAGATCCGAAGTTGAATGTAATATATCTACAGTAAACGGTTGGGAACCCAAATTTAAACCAAATGCAATTCTGGTATTAAATGAAGTGATTAACCGGATTCTGAGGTTGCGATTACCTCAAAGACCACGCTCCAGGGTAATTTTCGGTAAAATAAAAGGTGGTTTCAGCCATGGAGTAATCGCTTATGATGCAAAGCTGGGCTTTGAAATACAAAGTGATTCCGACAAAATGGTAAAAGGAATTTACAACGACATTAAAGATATTATTGCCGGTGTAAGTCATGAATATGAAGTAGAGCTGAAACTCAAAACTATAAGCAGTCTATATGCGTCTAAATTAAGATATAATCATCCGCTTGTGAAAAGCGCCGGAGAGGTAATGAAAGAGTTGGATTTGAAACCGGTAAGTGAGTCCTGTGAGTCAGAACTTTCGATTTTTCTTTTCCGCAAAATACCGGCAGTAACCCTCGGGATTACCAGGGGAAAAAATTATCACCAACAAGATAACAGGATGGAAATTGAACCCATGTTTAAAGGGATTGCTCAGATTATCGGGGTAATTATGGCAATAGACAGCGGGATTTGTGATGAACAGTAAATGGCTTGAAACAAATACCTTTCATTATTCAGAGTTTATGGATCTTAGTCTTCTTGTTGAAAAAAAGAGGGATAGAAAGATTAAAATTTCGCTGTGTTTACCTACCCTAAATGAAGAAAAGACAATCGCAAAAGAAATTATTATTATAAAGTCAGAATTAATGACTCGCTATCCACTTCTGGATGAAATCGTTGTTATTGATTCCGGCTCAAAAGATAATACAAAAAAGATTGTCAGAGCTTATGATATAGAGTTTTATGATGCAAATGACATTCTGCCAAATCTTGAAAAGTTCACGGGTAAAGGTGAGAATCTCTGGAAAGCGCTTTATATTACAGAAGGCGATATCATTGTTTATCTTGATGCGGATATAAAAAATATTCACCACAGGTTTGTTTACGCTCTTGTCGGCCCGCTTCTTCTTAACGATAAAGTCAAATACTGCAAGGCTTTTTACGATAGACCGATTGCTATCGGCAAGGGCAGGATGAGACCCACTGGGGGCGGGAGAGTCACCGAGCTTGTTACAAGACCGCTATTCTCCCTTTTTTTCCCGGAACTAACCCAAATTATTCAGCCGCTTTCCGGGGAATACGCCGGTTGCCGGGAACTACTTGAATCCATACCTTTTCCTATTGGATACGGTATTGAAACAAGTATGATTCTTGATATTTATGGAAAATGGGGACTTGATGTAATTGCACAGGTCGATCTTGAAAAACGTGTTCACAGAAACCAGGACACAAAAGCATTGGGGAAGATGTCCTTTGTTATTCTTAAGACTTTTTTAAATCGCATTGAAAAACTTGGAATATTAGATTTAAAAAAAGATACATTTAATGAAATGATACAATATTACCTTATAAAAGACGAATATCATCCAGATTTATATAAAATTGATGGTCTTGAAAGACCGCCTATCATAGAAATCCCCGAATATCGAAAGAAATTCAACATAAAATAAGACATGCCTTTTTAAATGTATAAAAATGGGGCTGCTTTAAAAGGTCTCAAGATAAAAAAAGCCCGGGCCGTTAGAGTGGGAGGCTACATTTACTCACACATCATTTTCATTTGAAACGACCCGGGCAAAATAAGATACTTGAATCGATTATAATATTCAATATTTTTACGGTTCAAGTCACTGTCGGCGGGCTTTAACAGGTCTGAAACAACTAATCAAGACTTTTTTTTAATTTTTTAATTTTTTTTTACAAGCTAAGACCTCAAGGTGGCCGTTAAACGCAAAGGATTCGTAAGCAGCTCCAGTGCCAAAACTATGTTAATGCAAAAAACATCAGCAGCAAGCATGGCCTCCACTGCAGCTCCTTCATCAAGAACGACGGCAATACCGAGCGCCGCTTCTTTGAGCATCAACTGATCGTTACGGCCGTTTCCTATGCATACTGTATGTTCAGATTCGAGATGTTTTACATATTCAAGTTTGCCTTTGTCCTGATTGTCCACCGGAAGAATTAACAGCTCACAAGGAACTCCTTCAAGGTGAGACCGGGCCTTTCCAAAAGTGTCGGCCGTCAACACGTGAATTGTAAGTTTATCCGCCAAAACCTTTAGACATTCTCTTACTCCTGCAAGAATATGCCCATCACAAGCAAGGGTGCCGTTGTAATCCAAAACAAGATGTTTTAGCTGTAAAATCTTGTATCCTGGGATTCCGATTTCTATCATCAATTCTCCTTTTGCTTTTTGAATGTCTTTTACCACTAAGATACTAAATTACTATTCACATTTTTCATTGCAAACTCCGCAAATATTGCATGATTCCATTGGACATGGCGGAGACGTTATACCCCCTTTTGCCTTTTTGTACTCTTTTTTAAGAAAAGACTTGTTGATCCCGTGGTCTATATAATCCCATGGGAGTAATTCATCCAACGATCGTTCCCGATGAATATAATAATGAGGGTTTACAGGAGATGCCTTGAGAGTTTTTGCCCAGTTTCCTTTATTATAATTTGCCAATGATAAAATGTCGGCAACCTTACGGTCTCCACGAGAAAACAGTGCCTGTATGTAAGCCCAACGTGGAATGTCCGCATGGACACGAAGGTTGGCAATTCCTTTCAAGCCATCTTTTACTCTCCTTATCTTTTTTTTGAGTGTAAGCACATCATCCATGGCAACCCACTGAAAAGGGGTAAAGGGCTTTGGTACAAAGGAATTAATAGTGACAGTTATTTCTCCTATATGTTTTTTTTCCCTACTCGCTATTAAAAAGTTGTGCTTTATCTTTTTGCAAAGCGAAATTATTGCATTAACATCATCCATCGTTTCTGTGGGGAGCCCTATCATAAAATAGAGTTTTAAGTTTGGAATGCCGCCTGATACAAGGGCTTCGACAGCATTAAGTATATCTTTTTCAGTGATACTCTTATTGATAACTTTGCGCATACGTTCAGATCCGGCGTCCGGCGCAATAGTGGCGGTTTTGGTTTTGCTTTGTTTTAGTAAGGATATAAGTTCAGGGACGAGCGCGTCGGCTCTCAGCGAACTAAACGATATTCTGATATCCTCGCCCGGTTTTTCTTGATCCACTTGTAATTCTATAGGGAGAGTAGATAGTTGGGAAGTATGGGGTGAAATCTTTTGATTTGCATAATTGCACAGTTCTCTGATTTCAGGATGATCTGAGACGGCAGCCCCAACAAGACCGATCCTGTTTGTAAGTGATAATCCTTGATTCAAACATTTTTCAAGAAGTAAAAGCGGTCTGAATCTTGGCGGTCTGTAAATGTATCCTGTGCTGCAGAACCGGCAACCGTGTTTACAGCCTCTGGCAACCTCGATTAAAAATGTCCTGTCAAAGGTCGTGTTAGGAGTTAATATGGTGGTATATGTAGAAATAGATGAAAGGTCTTCAACAAAATTACGTTTGATCTTAGCCGGTACATCACATACTGGTTCAAACGAGTAAATAGTTCCATCTGAGTTATAAGCAGTTTTGTAAAATAACGGCACATAAGCACCTGGAATATTTTGGGCAAGGGCTTTAAGACATGATGTTTTATCAGTACCCGTTTCAAAGATCTCAAAAAATTGGTTAAGTATCGGCTCAGATTCACCAATTAAAAAACAATCTATGAATGGAGCAATAGGTTCAGGATTTAAGAAACAGGCGATCCCGCCTGCGATCACGAGAGGATGGGTGTCTTTTCTATCTATGTATCGAGGTGGGAGTCCTGCTTTTTCAAGAATTGTTATGAGATTGGGGTAGTCGTTTTCAAATGAAAGGGAAAAAGCAATTATATCAAAATCAGAAACAGACCTTTTTGATTCTATCGTAGTTATGTGATCTGCTGTCAGGTAAGTATCATCCGGCAGGAAACATCTTTCACATACCACATGTTCAATCTCGTTGAATAAACGATATACTGTTTGGAAACCGAGATTGGACATTCCAACATGATATCTATTTGGATAGACAAGAGCGACCCGTATACATCGACTCCAGTCTTTTCGTATTGTTCCGACTTCTGATTCATCAAGTTTATGATGTTTTTTATTGGTTTTCCATGTCATGGATGAATTATATTGTAAACGGCTTCAATCTGCCCTTTTGGTTTTTGTCATTTGCCATATGTCATTCGCTTCGCTGTCATTCGGTCGAAATTAGGTTGAAATTCGCTTCGCTGTCATTCAGTTGAAATTCGGTTGTTATTTGTCGGTTAATAATTATTGAATTTCCACTGAATTTCCATTGAATGATCCCGGCACAGATTTAAAAAAATTTAAATTAAGACCGTTTTAAGTATACTTTTAAAGAGAGAGTTTGACCAGAAAATTCTAGTTTACCTTTCTCCTTAAAAAAGTGGGGACATCAAGGTCATTACAGTCTAATGCAGTTGCCTTGTAATCTCTGTAAATAGCACCACTCGATTCACCAATCGCTTCTTTTTGTCTTATAAACGTAGGTTCGTCATAGTCTATTTCAAGTTCTAAATCAGCAGGTGTAATATCTCTTATTTTACCTCTGAGTTCATTCTTAACAAGCTTTTCTTGGATTCTTGCTTCCGAGCCTGATCCTATTCCGGTTGCAATTACCGTAATCCTCATTTCATCGCCAAGGGTATCCTCAATAACGGCTCCCCATATAATATCTGCATCATCGCCAACTTCATTATATATACGCTCGGAAGCCTCGGCCATCTCTTCCATTGTTAAATCACTGCTGCATGTTATGTTCATCAAAACACCCTTTGCACCGGAAATGGAGATGTCTTCGAGTAAGGGATGTGATATGGCTCGTTCGGCAGCCTCTGCCGCTCTATCTTCACCACTAGCGACACCTATACCCATTATGGCCTCCCCGGCTTTTGACATGGTTGTTTTTACATCAGCAAAGTCGAGATTGACAAAACCGGGCATTAATATGAGATCGGAAATTCCCTTGACTGAATGGAGTAAGATTTCATCTGCTTTTTTGAACATTTCAAGCATCTTTGCATCATTATCTGCTAACCCTCTCAATCTGTCATTAGGGATAGTGATTACAGTATCGGCAACTTCCTTTAATATAATAATTCCTTCTTCTGCCTGTTTGGTTCTTTTCTTTCCTTCGAATGAAAAAGGCTTTGATATCACTGCAACTGTAAGGATATCCATATCTTTACAGATTTTAGCTATAACAGGCGCGGCTCCGGTGCCGGTTCCGCCGCCGAATCCTGCAGTTATAAATACCATGTGACTGTCCTCAAGCGTTTCTCTCAATATATCTTCATTTTCGAGAGCTGCTTCTCGGCCTGTTATGGGATCCGCACCTGCACCAAGTCCTTCTGTAATCTTTTTTCCCATCTGAATTTTAGTTTCCGCTGCTGAGATTTCTAAGGCCTGGGCATCTGTATTGGCTGCAATAAATTTTACACCCATAAGTTTGGAATCAATCATGTTGTTGACTGCATTTCCGCCGGCCCCTCCAACACCAATAACCTTGATTTTTGCAGATTTATCATTTTCAATATAAGTAAACATTTTTCCCCTCCTATAAATTTATTTGCCCCAATTTTGACGGTTTCGAAAAAGACGAACTTTCAATTGAACGTTATCGCTCAATTGAGGTTTTAAATTTTACATTACATCTTTGAACCATTTTTTCATTCTAGTCATTATACGATTAAATATATTTACATCACGAATCCTAAATTTTTTTGTTGTCTGATTTCTGGCGCCGTATAATACAAGCCCAACACCTGTAGCATACATGGGATTGTTTACTACATCAACAAGACCGCTTATTTCTCTTGGTTTGCCGAGACGTGTTGGAAGCTCAAAAATTGATTCAGCAATCTCTGTAGCTTCATCCAAAAGAGCTGATCCGCCCGTTAAAACCATTCCGGATACAATTAGATTCTCCATTCCCGCTCTGTAGATTTCTCTTTTAATCAGTGAGAAGATCTCTTCAACACGGGGTTCCAAAATTTCGCCAAGTATCTTTCTTGGGAGTTTTCTGGTCTTTCTCCCTCCCATGCCGGGCACTTCGATTGTTTCTTCGCTGCTGATATTCTGGGAAACACATGCTCCAAATTTTATCTTGATTTTTTCCGCCTCAGCAAGGGATGCACGCACTCCGATTGCAATATCGTTTGTGAGGTTGTTTCCTCCTAAGCCAAGAACAAATGTGTGTTTAATATTTTTGCCGGAGAAGATTGCCAGATCAGTAGTCCCTCCGCCGAGGTCTAGAAGCCCCACGCCAAGTTCTCTTTCTTCATTAGTCAGCACGGCTTCTCCTGAAGCAAGAGATTCAAGTACAATGTCACAAACATCGAGGCCTGATCGGTTTGCGCATTTTACAATGTTGTGGGCTGATGTAACGGCACCGGTCACAATATGAATCTTTGTTTCCAGACGTACACCGGCCATACCGACAGGATTCTGGATACCGGTTTGATCGTCTACAATGAATTCCTGAGGAAGTATATGTATGACCTCTCGATCCATGGGAATTGCTACGGCTCGAGCAGCATCAATCACACGTTCCACGTCACTTTTTATTATCTCTTGTCCTTTAATTGCAACTATACCACGACTGTTGAATCCTGTTATATGGCCTCCGGCAATTCCGGCGAATACAGATGAAATTTCACAGCCGGCCATAAGTTCTGCTTCTTCTATTGCCTTTTTTATCGATTCCACGGTCGATTCAATATCCACCACCACTCCTTTTCTAAGCCCTATTGACGGGTGAGTACCAATGCCGATAATATTTATCGCAGTTCTGGATACTTCACCAACCACGGCACAGATTTTAGTAGTTCCGATATCAAGGCCTACAATAATATCTTCCTGAGCTTGCACGCTATACCTCCTTACGGTCTATGGAGACGAGACCTTTGCAAAAGTCGACTTTTGCCTAATCCTGTTAATGAATAAATTTTAATTTCCAAAAGTCCTTAAAATTGCTATCTTGTAAAGACCAGGTTAATCACAATCCACATTTATTCCTGCGGTTAATTCCACTAAAAACGGGAAACATCTTTCAAAGATCTCTCAATGTGAACGGAATTCAATACAATACGATTTAAATTAATCAGGTCAATCGAATTAAAACCTGAAAAATTCTGTTTATTTTTCAGGTATAAAAATACACTTTTAAGTCTGTCATATTTGCCCGGGTAGTTGTCATATCCTATCTTTATTGCCTTGGTAGGGTTGAATGCATAGAGTGTTAGACCAATTTCCCTGTCTACATGGATTTTTTTTATCAACCTGTTGTAGAGAATACTTTCAGGATTTTGTCCAAATTGTAAAACATTCATGACGGCTTCAAAAGGTATGCTACGAAACTCTCCATCAGGAACATTCAGATCTGAAAAATCAAGTCCATTAATAATTGGAAGATTGTTTGTATCTGACGGTTTCCATTCCTTAAATACTGTTCCATGGGTATTTATAATAAATTTGCGGCCTATATCGAGAATGGCAAGGGGCTCGTGTTCTTTTATTCCGATATATATGCTGTTTGGTAATTCTCTCCTTACTTCGGCTTCTGATATCCATGAATGTGACAACAGCCTTTTTCTTACCGTTGATAGATTTACTGAAAGAATGTTTTGTCCAATATTTATTTGTGACTGTTCAATCACTTCTTTTTTAGATAGGCTTTTATAACCTTTTACTTCTATAGTGCTTGCCCTAAAATAGTCACATTGTGTAAAGAAATCGTATCCTAAGACGAAAATGATGCTCATCATCATTACAAAAGTGATGGCCACCATAATTCTTAAGCAAAGGGTAATACGTCGTAACAGCTGAGGACGCTTTTTTGTATGGCTATTTTTGTAATAATTTCTCTTTATCCGCCTATTTCCCAACAATTTTAACCTCCTTTTGAAGATCTATGTTGAACATTTTTGATACTTTTTCTTGAACAATTTCACTTAATGCAAGTATTTCCGCAGCCGATGCTTTACCCGTATTTATAATGAAATTAGCATGTTTTGACGATACTTCAGCTCCTCCTATTTTCTTTCCTTTAAGTCCTGCCAGTTCAATAAGTTCACCAGCTGTTTTACCGGATAAAGGATTTCTAAAAAAACATCCTGCACTAAAAGAACCGATTGGTTGAGTTTTTTTTCGTGTCTTTAGGATTGTTGTGGCATCTTCTTTAAGCTTTTGTGGATCTGATTGGTATAAAGAAAAGCAGCCCTCAAGAATAATTGGTTGCTCTTTACTAATTTCATCCATTTCTTTGTCCCATGATAATTTTCTATAAGAAAAATTGAGTTTGTCTTTGCTAATTTTTTTTGTTTGACCCGTTGGCAGTAAAACCTTTATAGAATCAAGGACGCTTTCCACCGAACCATAGGTAGAGCCGGCATTCATCATAATACCCCCTCCCACAGTACCGGGAATACCAAACGCAAAATTCATTCCTCCAAAACCTCGCTCCATAGCATAGGAACAGAGTGATCGCATCTTGGCGCCAGCCATGGCCTTAACAGTAACAGTATCCTTTGCTATATCACTTTGAGTAATTGTTTTAAGGCACTTTGTCACAACGATTACGATTCCGGTTATTCCGTTGTCTTTAACAAGCAGATTAGTGCCGTCACCTATAACGAGGTATGGAAGCTCTCGTTGTCGGGCCCATTTTACAAGCGTGGCCATATTTTCAAGTCTTTCAGGCGTCACATATGCATCAGCCGGGCCGCCAACATGTAAAGATGTGTGTCTGGACATCGATTCATCAAATTTAACGCTGTCGCCAAAAAGATTTGTAAGCCATTTTTTTGAATCATTATCGAGTGACATACTGAAAATTCATCTTTCTAACTCTGATAATATTTGTTCTCCCACCTTCCACACATCTCCTGCTCCCATGGTAATCAGAACATCCCCTTCTTTTAAAATCTTTTTTAAATAGGAAACAGCTTTTTTAAACCCTTCTACATAGACAACCTCTTTATGACCGTACATTTTGATTCCTTCATATAATGCAATGCTGTCTATTCCTTTTATTTCTTTCTCTCCGGCCGAATAGATGGGTAGAACCAGTAGTAGTTCCGACTGGTAAAATGTACGTGTAAAATCATCAAAAAGCGCCTTGGTTCTTGTGTAGCGGTGTGGCTGAAACACCACGACAATTCGCCTATCAGGCCAACATTCATTAACAGCATAAAGTGTAGCTTTGATCTCTGTTGGATGATGCCCATAATCATCAACAATAGTTATACCTTTTGTCTCCCCTTTGATTTCGAGTCGGCGCTGAACTCCTTGGAGTGCTTCCAGGGCATGTTTAATAATATCAAACGGTATACCTATCTCAATCCCCACAGCTATACTTGCCATGGCATTGTATACGTTGTGAATGCCCGGAAGATTCAAAACTACTTCTCCGAGTTTTTCTCCCTGATGATAGAGACAAAATCTGGTTTTTAATCCCTCTATCACTACATTTCTAGCCTGCAGATCGGCTTGGGAATTTATTCCATAAGTAGTGTAGCGCTTTGTTATTTTCGGGATAAGATCCTGTATAGGTTCGTTATCAAGACAAAGGATAGCGAGACCGTAAAAAGGTATCTTGTTGATAAAGCTTAAAAAAACTTTTTTTATGGCATCCAGGTCCTTATAAAAATCAAGGTGTTCCCTGTCGATATTCGTTACAACCGCTATAGTTGGAGAAGTTTTGAGAAATGAGCCGTCACTTTCATCTGCTTCTGCAACGATAAAATCTCCTTGCCCAAGTATTGCATTGGAGCTGATGCTTTTTAGCTTCCCTCCTATAACTACCGTGGGATCAAGATCGCCTTTATCCAGAATAGAAGCGACTATCGACGTTGTTGATGTTTTACCGTGAGATCCAGCAATGGCTATGCTGTATTTTAAACGCATGAGCTCTGCAAGCATTTCCGCCCTTGGTATTACCGGGATTGAGGCTTCCCTTGCTGTAACAACCTCACTGTTTTCAGAGCTGATTGCGGATGATGTTACAACTACATCTGCATCTTTTATATTTTTTGCAGAGTGTCCTTTAAATATTGTGCCGCCAAGGCTTTTCAAGTGTTTGGTAATGTCTGAAGGTGCGGTATCAGATCCTGAAACTTCATATCCGAGGTTTAGAAGAAGTTCGGCAATACCGCTCATTCCAATACCTCCGATTCCAACAAAGTGTATGTGATATTTTTTTTGATACATAATTTTTACAATTCCACTATTAAGCATTCAGCAATTTGTAACAGTCATCAACAATTGCACTTGCAGCATCTGGTTTGCCAAAATTTTTTATCTTTGATTCCATAATAGAAAGTTCAATATGATTTGATGCATAGTGCTCGATTCTTTCAGCGATTACTTTACCGTTAAGATCTTTTTGAAGGATCATTTCAGCTGCACCTGCATTTGTAAGTGCACGAGCGTTTAAAACCTGATGATTGTCGGCAGCAAAAGGGAAGGGTACAAAAATAACACCCTTTCCTAAAACTGAAAGTTCCGCCACCGTTGTTGCTCCAGATCTACAGATAACAAGATCTGCTTTTTGATATTGCTGTGCCATATTGCTAAAAAATGATTTAACGACGCAAGCGATACCATGTCTCGTATACGAATTTTTTACAGTTTTTTCATCAACATACCCGGTCTGATGCACAAAGAATAACTTATCTTTTTCTTTTAGGTGTTCTAACGCTTCAATAACAGCCCTGTTTATGCTTTGCGCGCCCTGGCTTCCCCCAAGGACTAGAATTGTAAATGGAATTTGAAGTTTCCTATCTTGGCTTCTGGCTTTCGTCTTGGGTATTTTGCAATGTGAAATCTCTTTGCGCACCGGATTTCCCGTGACATGGACTTTTTTGGGGTTAAAGCTATCTTTTGTATTAGTGAACGAGACATATATCCGGCCGGCAATATGAGATAAAATACGGTTTGTAATTCCAGGGAGAATATTCTGTTCATGTAAGACGATTTTAATACCCATAAGCCATGCTCCAACAATCACCGGTCCTGCGGCGTAACTGCCAACGCCGAATATCAGATCCGGTCTAAAGCTTCTAAGGATTAATATTGATTCAAAAACTCCTTTTGGTATTTTTGAGATCGATACAAACTGTTTCCATAATCCACGTCCCTTAATTCCTTCAGCTGAAATGGATTTATGGTCAAATCCTGCTTTTGATAAAACAGATATTTCAAAAGGTTTTCCAGTGCTTATAAATAGAACTCTGTTTTTAGGATTCTTTGCTATAAATTCTTGAGCAATAGCAATTCCTGGGAAAAGATGACCTCCCGTACCTCCTCCTGCAATTACAATATTGATTGATTGCCCATTCATCTGTATCTAGAGGCTGTGATATTCATTAGTATCCCGATAGATGCCATATTAATTAAAAGGGATGTGCCGCCATAACTTAAAAAGGGCAACGCGAGACCTTTAGCCGGCAAAAGTCCAAGAGCAACCCCCATATTAACGCAAACTTGAATACCTATTGCGGCTGTAAGCCCGATAGCTACGAAAGATCCGTAATAATCTTCCGCATTTCTTGCGATGCTTATCCCCCTCCATAAAATCAGAGAGTAGAGTCCCAATATAGCCATGACACCTAGAAGTCCAAGTTCTTCACCAATTACCGAAAAAATAAAATCGGTATGCGGTTCCGGAAGATAGAATAATTTTTGATAACCCTTCCCGATTCCCGATCCCCATATCCCTCCTGTCCCAAAAGCCATTAGTGAATGGACTATCTGATAGCCCTCATCTGCCGGATACTGCCATGGATCCAGAAAGCTTATGATACGTCTTAAACGATACTCAGCATTGACCATGAAAAAATATAAAATTGGCAATAAAATAAAAAGAGGGGGAAAAAGGTGTAAAAAGCGAACACCCCCAACAAACATCATGATCCATGTAATAGCTCCAAAAATTACCACTGTGCCGAAATCAGGTTGAAGAAATATCAGAACAGTAAATATTCCGAGCACAAAAACGTGGGGAAGAAAACCGATGGCAAAATATTTGATGGCATCTATTTTTTTGTTCATGGAATAAGCCAGATATATAACCAGTGCAAAACGGGCAAACTCCGACGGCTGAAATGAAAAGCTTCCGAAGCGCAGCCATCGCGCCGAACCACCCGCTGAATATCCAAACTCTGAAAATTGAATCGCAGCAAGTAATATAAGCGCAAGGATAAGAAACGGATATGTCAAAAAGCGAAAAAATCTATAGGGAATATGACTGCAAATGACGAGAACGACGATACCTAATAAAGAAAAAAGTGCCTGTTTCTTTAAAAAATATAAGTTGGTTCCATATTTTTCCAGGGCAAGCGCAGAGCTTGCGCTGTAAACCATCACAATTCCCATTCCTACCAGAAAGAGCACGGGAAAAAGAAGTTTGACATCGTATGTTAAAGCATGTGTCTCTTGTCTATGTGTGTCCGTATGTTTTGTCATTTCAGCATGGTTTTATTCATCTTGAGACCTTTGCAAAACGCCCCCTTTTGCCCAATTTCTGTGTCAGGCTCAAATTTTAATCCTCAAAATACTCAATGTATTCCTGTGGTTAAAATTTTCGCCTTCCTTGAACTTGAACAAAATTGAGCATTTTTCAAAGGTCTCATCTTAAGTTAAATGATTTACTAATTCGTAGAAAACTTCTCCTCGCTCTGCATAATTTCTGTACATATCGAAGCTAGAGCATGCTGGAGATAAAAGCACAGCATCTCCTGGTTTTGCCGTCAGATATGCCTGATATACTGCATCTTCCATTGTAGTAGCTATTTTTGTCGGAGTAATATGTCCAAGGGCAGATTTGATATCTTTTTTTGCCTCTCCCATAATGATAAGTTCCTTTACATGCTCTCGCATGAGGTCTTCTAATAATTGAAAGTTGCTTCCCTTATCACGGCCTCCCATAATTAAGATTACAGGTTTGCTAAATGTCTCAAGAGCCTTCATGGCTGAATGAACATTTGTCGCCTTTGAGTCGTTATAATACCGGACTTCATTGATAGTTGCTACGTACTCAAGCCGATGAGGGAGACCCGTAAATTTATTCAAGGCAGTTTGTACACTTTGTAGTTTTCCTCCAGCCGCCAGAGCCGCTATACTTGCTGCAGCAGCATTCTCTATGTTGTGTCTGCCAAGCAGGCTTGTGGAGGAAAGGTCTAAAGTTCTTTTCCCCTTTTCTTTTGTGTTAATTATTATTCTTTTATTGTTAAGTACTGCGCCTTCATTGGTTCCTATTTGGAAATCATTATGATCATAAAACAACAATTTTCTACTTTTGATATTTTTGCACACTGAACAAACAAGAGGATCAGAGCCGTTTAATACAGCAGTATCGTTTTTCTGTTGATTTTCGAATATTCGGGCTTTAGCCTTTGCGTAAGCTTGGAAATTGGGGTATCGGTCCAGATGATCTTCGGTAATATTTAGCAAAACCCCAACCTTCGGCTTGAAGGAATCTATAGTGTCAAGTTGAAAGCTGCTTATCTCGGCTACAATGATTTCAGCTTTTTCTCCCTTGTTGACATAGCCGATTAAAGGGTTACCAATATTGCCGCCCACGAATGTTTTAAATCCGGAAGTCCTTAACATGTTGCCCAAAAGAGTAGTTGTTGTTGTCTTCCCATTGGTGCCGGTTACGGCGATAATGGATTCACGTATGAATTTAAATGCAAACTCTATTTCTCCTAAAACTGTTATTCCTTTATCTTTAGCCTTTTTAATGGGTCTAATTGTGTGTGAAACGCCAGGGCTCAATAAGATCAAATCAGCAGTTTCAAAAGTTTTATTTCGATGTTGCCCAAGCTCTATCTTGATGCCCATTTCACGCGCTGTTTGTGCATATGAACCAAGTTCTTTCTCATTTGCTATATCTGTTACAGTAACAGTGGCCCCTCTACTATTTGCAAATTTTGCCGTCGCAAATCCGGTCCTTCCAAGACCAACGACGAGAATATTTTTATTAGCAAGTTCCATAGTAATAGTTAAGTTGTTAGACGGGATAACAGGATAAACAAGATAATAATTTTAAATCATGTTCATCAGAAATATTAAATCTTTGATGTTACTTTATAATTTAAATTTTATTTCATTAAAAACTATTCCTAACAGGTTCAAGAAATAAACATTTAGTTCTCCCTTTGTGAAATTTGCCTGGTTCCGTTGTTGATACTGTAATACTTTGGAAGTAGAATATATAAAACTCATTCTTTACAGTTTAGTTTTTGTCTAAAGTTATGATAGATTTTTTTGATCAACCGGATTTAAATCATGTTTATCATGTTATCCTGTCAAATATTTTTCCACCGGTGAATTATTACGCGAGTTTATCTGATCTTGAGTGTACTCATCGCAATAAGTGCAAGAGCGATTGCAATGATCCAGAATCGAACGATCACTTTTGGTTCCGGCCACCCTTTTAATTCAAAATGGTGATGAAGAGGGGCCATTCTGAAAATTCTACGGCCGTTTGTCATTTTAAAAAAACCTACTTGAAATATTACAGATAAGGCTTCTACAACAAAGAGCCCGCCGACTAACACCAGAAGTATTTCCTGCTTTGTGATGACGGCAACCACACCGAGTGAACCGCCCAAAGGCAAGGAGCCGACATCTCCCATGAAGATCTGGGCCGGATAGGTATTAAACCAGAGAAAACCTATACCTGCCCCCGCCAAAGACCCGCAGAATATTGCAAGTTCACCACTCCCACTGACATAGTTTATTTGCAAATAATCTGCAATTTTGACATGACCCGACACATAAGAAAAAACCATATAGGTTACCGAAACGATGATTACCGGACCTATGGCAAGGCCATCTAAACCATCTGTAAGATTAACGGCATTAGATGTTCCAACAATAACGAAAGCGCAGAAAATGATATATACCCAACCAAGATCAGGTGAAATATTTTTAAAAAAAGGAATTGTAACTCGAGTGTTGAAATCGGGGGATAGATAAATTAGAACACCTGTAACAATCGCAAGTATGATTTGCATAAGTAACTTACTTCGTACACTTAATCCTTTATTCTTTTTTTTGACCTGCATAAGATAGTCATCGACAAAACCGATTATGCCGTAACCAGTTGTGATTATAAGGACAATCCATATATAATAGTTGGTTAGATTGGACCAAAGAAGTGTAGATACTATTAATGAAAAAATAATTAGGATTCCACCCATGGTCGGTGTCCCAGCTTTTTTAACGTGATCTTGGGGGCCGTCTTCCCGAATATATTGTCCGATCTGCATTTCGCTAAGTTTCCTGATAACCCACGGTCCTAAAAGAACGCATATTAAAAACGCAGTCAGACTGGCATAAATCGTTCTGAAGGTAATGTACCGGAAGATATTAAATGCCGATATTGTTGTGTGTAGCGGATATAATAAATGATACAGCATCAGCCATTTCCCCAATCGATGAGTCCCTTAACGATTTTTTCCATACCCATTGCCCTGGATCCCTTAACTAAAACCCAGTCGTCAGGATCAAGCGACTCAGTTAGATCCGTTAATATCTCTTTTTGGGTGCCTTTGAAAATATCTCTATAATCCATATTCCCTTCTTTGGCACCTTCTGCAACTTTTTCTGCGAACTCACCAGTAACATAGAGTCTTGTTATATCTGATCCGGCAGACAATAATCCTATTTTTTTGTGCATAGGTTCCGCATATTTTCCAAGTTCAAGCATATCGCCTAATACAATAAATCCTCTTTTATTCTTCCTTAATGACCTAAGAGTTATTATTGCTACTTCCACGGAACCCAGATTGGCATTGTAGGTGTCGTCGATTATGTTAACACCTTTTGTTGTTTTAAGTATATTCATCCTACCCTGAACAGGCTTGAAACCTTCCAGACCCGTCTTTATGTCATCAGCAGATAGCCCCAGCAAATATCCTGTAGCCGCTGCAGCCAGGGCGTTTGAGACCATGAACCTACCAGGTATATCAAGATCGATAGAAACACTTTCCGATTCCAGGTTTAAGGAAAAGGATATTCCAAAATCTTTTTCTCTTATCTCCGAGGCTCTGATCACAGCCTTTTTAGATGACCCAAAGAGGAGCACATTTTTTGATGTTTTTTTTGCCAACTGTAAAACCCTCTGGTCATCTGCATTAAGAACAGCTGTTCCCGTTGGTTTGATTTTTTCCAGCAGTTCCCCTTTAGCATTCATGATTCCTTCTATCGAGCCCAACCCTTCCAGGTGAGCGGGACCTATGTTTGTAATAACGCCAACATCAGGCAGGCATATGTCTGCAAGTTTTCCTATTTCGCCCGGACTATTCATGCCAAGCTCCAGAACAGCCCATTTATGATGTCGTCCAAGTCTAAGAAGGGTTAATGGAAGCCCTATCTCATTGTTGAAACTTCCTGTTGCAGATAGAGTATTAAAACGTCCGGCAATTATAGAAGTAGTCATTTCCCTGGTTGTAGTTTTGCCGTTTGAACCTGTTATTGCGATAACCGATACATTTGAACGCTTACGGTTAAAAGAAGCGAGGTCACCAAGAGCTTTTGTTGTGTCGTCTACCGCTATACAAACAGGTCTTTTTTGCTTCCATTTAGTACTGAGCAAATCATTTGCTCTATCCTTATTAATAACAAGACCGCGAATGCCATTCCCGAGTACATCTTCGATAAAATCATGGCCGTCATGAACATTCCCTTTGATTGCAACGAAGAGATCATTTATGGATATTTTGCGCGAGTCAATAGAGACGCCTGAGAAAGAAAGAGTCTCATCTTCAAACAAAAGTATTCCCTTTGATGCTTCTTGGATTTCAGCGGTTATCCACGATATAGGCTTTATCATCTTTCTATCTTTAAAAGGTTGAACTAATGTCCATCTTTATGGTTGTTGAGGCGAGACCTTTGCAAAACGCCCCGAGCGATCATTAATTGTATGTGACTGTGCGCTGGCTGCTGATCGCTTCTTGTGAAAGAGCTTGTCTAGCCTCATCTCTGTCGTCAAAAGAGACGGTTTTGTTTCCGATTATCTGATAATCTTCGTGACCTTTACCCGCAATAAGAACAATATCGCCCGGTTGCGATACTTTGATACCAAGCCGTATGGCTTTTCTGCGATCCTGTTCTACAACATACCCTTTTTTGTTAAAACCGGTTACAAGTTCCACTGGTGTATATTCATGCGAAGAAACTTTTATTGTTCCCTGAATTATCTGGTTGATTATTTCCATGGACATCTCTGTTCTTGGATTATCAGATGTAATAATAGCAAGGTCACAAAGTCTTCCTGCTATTTCACCCATTTGAGGGCGTTTCTCTTTGTCCCTATCGCCTCCGCAACCAAAGACACAAATAATTTTGTTTGATGTAAGCGATTTTAACGAATTCAGGACATTTTCTAAGGCATCTGGAGTATGAGCGTAATCAACATATATAAATTTATTCAAATCGTTAGAAATGCTTTCAAGACGTCCGGGTAAACTGGAAGTTTTTTCTATACCGTATTTAATAGCTTTGAGTGGAATATTAAGAGCAAAGCCAACACCGGTGGCGCTGAGAATGTTTTCCAGATTATGTTTTCCCACAATGGATGATTTGAACTCAAAATCCCCATCAGGAGTTGAAATTTTTCCCACAATACCGGTCATATCGATTTTATAATGTTTTGGCCATATTATGTTATTATTTGAATAGCCTGTGGTCAGACTTGAAATGGGAAGCAAACTCAAAAGTTCTTTTCCTTTTGTATCATCACAATTGATTACAGCGGTGGTCCGGCCCTTCTTTGGGCCCGAGTTTAGATTTTCAGTAAAGAGCCTTTTTTTGCATTCCCAGTATGAATTCATATCTTTATGATAATCTAAGTGATCCTGGCTCAGATTAGTAAATACACCTATATCTATCTGGCAATTGTCAATACGGAAAAGGTCGATACCATGTGATGAAGCTTCCATGACAACATGGGTAATTCCTTTCTTTAGCATATCTGCCAGGATTCTCTGCAGGTCAAGCGATTCAGGCGTTGTCATGGGATTCTTATATGTTTTTCCTGAATAGTGGTAATTTATCGTTCCTATGACGCCAACATTTAAATCGGCTTTTTTAAGTATGCTTTCTATCAAAAAAGCGGTTGTTGTCTTTCCATTTGTACCGGTTATGCCAATTATAAATAAGCTTTCCGACGGGTTTCCGTAAAACCGGCTTGATATTGCAGCAAGGGCCTTTCTGGTGTTTTCAACTTCAATTATTATTGAATCCTTTTTAATCTCATAGCCTTCACGGTGATTCACCCGAGGCGAGCCGGCAGATTTTTGACAAACAATTGTTGATGCACCTTTTAAAAAAGCTTCGTCAATAAAATGATGGCCATCTGTCGTAAGACCAGGTATAGCTACAAACAAGCCGCTCGGCTTAACATCTTGTGCTTTATAATGGATCGAAGCTATTTCCGGATCCAATCGTAGTTGGCCTTTTTTTTCAATTTCTTGAGTTTGCATACTATTTTCTGTGCTTAAAACGATTGCTCTTTTTACGGTAATTGTTTTAAGTAATTCAGAAAGCTTCACCCTATTACCTCGCTCCCTAAGGAAACAGTTAATTTTTCATTTCCACTTTTGGGAGATATGTTTAAATAATTGAGTGTTTCATTGGCTATCTTTTTAAATACAGGGGCTGCAACAATACCGCCGTAATATTGTTCCTGGGGCTCGTCAATTATGACAAGGATCGTTATTTTTGGATTTTCTGAAGGTGCGAATCCGATGAAAGATGCCATATACTTCCCTTTAGCATATGTTCCGGTTTTATCAATTTTCTGAGCAGTTCCTGTTTTGCCGCTGACGGAATAAGCTTTAAGCTCGGCCCTGACACCCGTGCCTCCAGTGGCAATAACAGTTTTCATTATTCTATTTACAGTCCTTGCTGTTTTTTTGGAAACTACCCTTCTAGCTTTATAAGGACTAAAACTTTGTACCAGACGTCCATTCTGATCATATACTGCACGGGTGATATAGGGCTTCATGAGAATCCCGTCATTTGCAATTACAGAAGCCGCTGTTATAAGTTGTATTGCAGATACTGAAATTCCCTGGCCAAATGATATTGTACCAGCGTCTATTTTTGACCATTGATTATGCTTAGTTAGGCTGCCTGTTGTTTCCCCCGGGCAATCAATCCCTGTCTTTTTACCGAACCCAAAGTCACGGAGTGTTTGGTAAAGGGCTTTTTGCCCTATCTTTTCACCAACTTTGACCGCGCCTATATTGCTCGAATATTTAACGATTTGTTGCAAGGACATCCATCCATGAGGTTTTGTGTCGTGGATGATGTTCTCGCCGATCCTATAAGCACCATTTTCACCAAAGAAGATTGTGTTAGGTGTACAATTTCCGTATTCCAGCGCTGCAGCCGCCGTGAATATCTTCATGGTTGATCCCGGTTCAAATGGATCGGTTATTGCTCTGTTTCTCCATTTTTCCCTGCTAAAGTCTTGAAAAGAATTTGGATTGAAAAAGGGAAAGTGTGCCAGAGACAATACGGCTCCTGTATTTGGATCGATTACGATTGCGATTCCAGACTTTGCTGAAAAATTATTAACCGCTTCTTCGAGAGCTTTTTCGGTTATATACTGAATTGTCCTATCAATGGTAAGAATGAGGTTCTTACCGCTATAAACCGGTACTGCTTTTTTTTCAGCATCGAACTCACGACCGAGAGCATCTTTTAAGACCGTAAATTTATCACTATTGCCTTTAAGGTATTTGTCATAATAGAATTCGACTCCTTCCAGGCCATGGCTGTCTATTCCTGAAAACCCGAGTAGCTGCGCGGCAAGCATTCTGTTTGGATAGAAGCGGGTATGTTCCGGTATGAAACCTATCCCATTTAGTTCCAAATCCTCGACCGCCTTTTTTTCACTTGGTGTTATTTGGCGTTTAATCCATACAAATGACTTTTTAGAAGATAATTTTCGTTTGACCGCTGATATGTTGATTTTTAATGTCTTTGAAAGGGGTTTTGCTGTTGCCTGTGGGTTATTTATATAATGCGGATATGCTGCAATTGAAGTCGCATCGATGCTGACAGCCATTTCTCTATATTTTGTATCGTATATTGTACCCCGTTTCCCATGAGATACGAAAGACTTTTCATATTGGCCTGCTGCTTTTTCAGACAACCATGGGCCGCGAAAAATTTGCACGTACACCGCCTTTGCCCCGATTGCCAAAAGAAAGATGCTGAAGAAACAACCTACAATAGCGACGCGTAGTCTGACATATTTGTTTTCGAATGGTTTCATGGGATTATAAGCATTTGTTCTGGTGTTGGTGTTGTCAGACCGAGCTGTTGTTTTGCAATTTTTTCAATCCGTTCGGGAGATTTCAGACTGGCAAGCTCAATCTTTAAATTGTTTTGTAAGGTTAAAAGGCTTCGATAATGATCAGCCTCTTTTGTTATTTCATATCCTGTCTGGACATATTGCACTCTACACCAGGTATAAAAAAAGAGTTCCGCGATAAAAATTAGCATGAGAATAATCCAGGCGACCGATAATTTTTTTCCGCGACCCTTCTTTTTTATTTTTCGTTTCATAATATGCAGTAGTTAGAGGCCATATACTTTCTTTTGTTCCCAGTCCTCTGTCTTCAGTCTTCTAGCCTCTCCACAGCTCTTAACCTTGCGCTCCTTGCCATAGGGTTGGCTTTAATCTCATCTGCCGAAGGCCGCAGTACTTTTTTTGTTAAAAGACGTACCCCTTTTTTTTTATTACAAACACACTTTGGAAAGTCTGGAGGGCATATGCATCCTTTTTCAAGAGCTTTTATTCGGTGTTTTACAATTCGATCTTCGAGGGAGTGAAAGGATAGAACACAAAGACGGCCATAAGGATTTAAAAGATTAATAACCTTTTCCATGAAGAGGTCAAGTCTTTCGAGCTCCCTATTGACAGCAATTCTAAGAGCCATGAAAACTCGCGTTGCGGGATGAATCCTTTGATTGAAATCCCGCCTCCTTTTTGGAATAGCACTACATACGATTTGAGAGAGCTGTTTGGTTGATTTAATAGCTTCCCGCTTTCTTACCTTTACTATTTTTTGGGCTATTTGCCATGCCCAACGCTCCTCACCATATTCCTTAAAAATTTTTGCAAGACTATCTTTTTCCAACCTGTTTAATAGATTTTCAGCTTTTGTACTCGATTCAATATTCATACGCATATCGAGCGGTTCATCCCTTTTAAAGCTGAAGCCTCTACCGCTTGACTCAAGTTGATCAAGTGAAATACCGAGATCGAGAAGAACTCCGTCTATTGAATCGATATCTAATTGCGATAGCAATTCAGGAAGATATATAAAATTTTTATTAAAAAGACGGATATTTGAGGCATATGCTTTTAGAACCACTTTCGCGTTTCTTATTGCATCTTTATCCTGATCAATGCCTATCAAAAGCCCTGCTGGAACGATTTTTTTCAAAATAGCCTTAGCATGACCTGAACCGCCAAGTGTGCAATCAACAAAAATTTTGCCGGGTTCACAGTTCAGGTAATATAGCGCTTCATTTAACATTACAGGAATATGTTTATAGGGCATGGAATCAGAGTCCTAATTTTGCAATTTCGTTTCTAACCTCCTCCTTTTGCATGTCTTTTTCCATATTCATATTTTCATTATCCCAATTCTCACGGGACCAGACTTCAAAATGATCAAGTACTCCTACAAGTACGATCTCCTTTATTAGCTCTGCATATTGCCTTAAAGCCGGTGGGATAAGGATGCGATCTTGATTGTCACTAGAGCACTCAAATGATCCTCCTATGAAGACTCTTCTGAAGCGGCGCATATTTTCACTTTTTTCGGCAAGGGACAGTATTTTGGATTCAATTTTACTCCATCCCTCAAGTGTATAGGAAACAAGACTCTTATCCATTCTTGAAACCACGATTCCGTTACCACCACCGGCTCTTATGACGTCACGGAATCTGGTTGGGATAATAATACGTCCTTTCGGATCTATCGTATGAAATGAACTTCCACGAAACATAAATCACCATATATAACCACTTAAATCCACTTTTTATGAAGAAAACTACATTTTAAAAGAGATGTCAAGAAAAAAATACAAATTTATGTAAATTTTTTATAATAAATTACGAAAGTTAAAAAAAGATAAAGAAAATTTGATTGAGTGGAGTATTGTGGAGTAAAGTTTTGAATATATAAGGATGCATGCTGATGACCATAAAAAGCTTTGATTATTTTTTATAAAGTATGGTTTGGTTATTTGTTATTAGGTAATAGTTCACCGTTCAGAGGTTCAGGGTTCAGGGTTTACGATTTTTTCATATTTTTGCTTTTAATCTCAGTGCAAGCTCGCTCGGCTAATTTTAAGGCTCGAATGAATTCTGCATTAGATTCAAAATCAAAGACTTTAACTACCTTAACGGTTGAACTTTGAACTCTGAACCGTGAATAGTTACGCTGTAAGGCCGTTTTAAATACCGAAGAAAACAAACGAATTCCGGGTTTGTTTCCGAATCGAATGCTTCCGCAATATTGTGCACAGTTCAGATTTGTGAGGTGAACCTACAATTTCTGAACCCTGAACCCGTGAATGGTTACGTTATTAGTTATTTGTTATTTGTGGGAGTGGGCTCCGTTCGTGTTTATAGGATCATGTCAATTAAAGAGGTAACAATCTGAATTAGCAACATATTATGTTTGATAAACTCGTAAAAAGTCATTTGCGAGCGAGATTGAGCATTTTTGGAAAAA
>CAZQOH010000003.1:0-29649 GCA_964594355.1 uncultured Desulfobacterales bacterium | reverse complement strand
GTTTCCAAAACCATTGTCGTTTATATCAAATTATGATATAGATTGTTCCTATTGATACATATGGTTAAAATTCCACCTTTAATTGAAAAGGAGTGTTAGTTATGCCGATTTATTTGTGGCAGGGTAAGAACAGAAAGGGTGAGACCAAAAAGGGGGATATGGAAGCTGCTGACGAAGATACTGTACGAGCTCATTTAAGCAGACTTAAGATTACGCCTACCAAAATCAAACCGAAACCAAAAGACATCTTTGAAAACATTGCTTTTCTTCAGCCAAAAGTTCAAACTTCAGATATAATGCTTTTTGCAAGACA
Organism: uncultured Desulfobacterales bacterium; assembly: GCA_964594355.1. Taxonomy (GTDB): domain Bacteria; phylum Desulfobacterota; class Desulfobacteria; order Desulfobacterales; family JAUVVS01; genus JAUVVS01. The sequence goes on along the minus strand of CAZQOH010000003.1, from coordinate 29,336 downwards.
ATTTTCCACAATGATCGACGCAGGCCTTCCCATAATTCAATGTCTCGAGATATTTACTAATCAGCAAGAGAATGTATCATTTAAGAAGATGTTGAAAGATATTAAGGAAACAGTGGAGGGTGGTGCTACCCTTGCCGATGCATTGAAAAAATATCCCAAGCACTTTGATAATCTTTTTGTTAATATGGTTGCAGCCGGTGAAGCCGGCGGTATACTTGATACAATTTTAAGAAGACTCTCTGCCTATATGGAGAAAGCTGCAAAACTAAAGAGTCAGATAAAAGGTGCAATGGTATATCCGATAGTAACTATGATTATAGCCTTAGTCGTTGTTGCGGTTATCCTGATTTTTGTTATACCCGTATTTCAAGAAATGTTTGACACCATGGGGGGGTCACTTCCAACCCCTACCCAGATCGTAGTAAATATGAGTGAGTTTGCTCAACATAATATACATTATGCCATTGGTGCTATTATTATTTTTGTAATTGCTTTTAAAAAGTTATATGCCACGGAAAAAGGAAGGGCTTTTTTTGACAGTTTATCTCTTAAATTACCGGTATTCGGGGTGATGCTACGCAAAGTCGCCGTGGCAAAATTTACGCGAACAATGGGTACGATGCTTTCCAGTGGAGTTGCTATTTTAGAAGCGCTGGATATTGTTGCGAAGACAGCTGGTAATAAAACAATTGAAGATTCAATATACAAAGTGCGGAGTGGCATTTCAGAAGGCCGTACAATGGCTGATCCCCTTTCTGAAAGCGGTGTCTTTCCTCCGATGGTGTGTCAAATGATTGCAGTAGGTGAGTCCACCGGCGCTCTTGATTCAATGTTGGAAAAGATAGCTGACTTTTACGACGAAGAAGTTGATCAGGCAGTAGAAAACATGACTGCACTGATAGAACCGTTTATGTTGGTTTTTCTGGGAACAGTTATCGGAGGTCTGGTGGTATCCATGTATCTTCCTGTATTTAAGATGGCAGGAGGCTTATAAAAATCTTTTTTCAACGAACTTGAATCCCGCTATAGCGGGAAGCATTTTTCAAAAGTCCCGACATTTAAAACCTTGTACATCCTTCACTTTTTATGAGCAATCCATCGATAAACCCCAAAAGTGATTTTTATCATAGGCTAAAATGGCTTATGTTCTTTCGGGTCCTTTTTACTACTTTTCTTTTGGGGTCTACTATTTTTCTACAACTCAGAAAAAGTCCCTCCCCCCTTGCCAAACCTCTTCTAATCCTTTATGGACTTATTGCCGGAATCTTTATCCTTTCATTTTGCTATTCGCTGATACTTAAACGCATTAAACGTGAACTACTATTTGCTTACATACAAATTGGAATAGATACATTTATCGTATCTTTAGTTATTTTTGTGACGGGTAGTTTTTCAAGTATTTTTTCTTTTCTTTATCTTCTTGTGATTATTTATGCGAGTATGCTGTTATTTAGAAAGGGAAGCATGATTATGGCTGCCCTTTGCAGCATACAATACGGTGTCATGGTCGACCTTGAATATTATGGCATCCTTACGCCTTTTGGTTTAGATAGGAGTTTTATTGCCGGAAGCTATGATGGAACCCATGTACTTTATAAGATAATGATTACCATGGCAGCATGTTTTAGCGTTGCCTTCTTGAGCAGTCTTCTTTCGGAACAGGAGAAGAAGACAAGAAAAGAGCTTTTAGTTATGGAGGACCATGTCAAGCGTGTTGAAAAGATGGCTGCCATAGGTGAGATTGGGGCAGGTTTAGCCCATGAAATCAAGAATCCGCTTGCCTCTCTTACAGGTTCAATACAACTTTTAAAGGAAGATATTCCTTATAATCCCGATCATGACAAGCTGATGCAGATAATTTTAAGAGAGGCAGACCGATTAAGCTCTCTTGTAAGTAATTTTCTTTTATTTGCAAAGCCTCCGGTTGGTAAAGTTGAGGCAATTGAATTGAGCAGAGCTTTAAAAGAAACAACAGACTTTTTTGAAAATGACCAAACTTTTTCCGGGAGAATTACAATTACAAAAGAATTTGCTTCCACAATATGGGTTGAAATAGATCCGATTCATTTACACCAGGTTCTTTGGAATCTTCTTTTGAACGCCGTTGAGGCTATTAAGAATAAAGGGCACATTCATATGAAAATGTTCCCTTTAAGAAAAAAACATGTCGTGATCAAAATTTCTGATGATGGGTGCGGTATGTCAAATGAGACTATCAAGACTATTTTTAATCCCTTTTTTACAACAAAGCCAAACGGAACAGGTCTTGGACTTTCAATTGTTCACAGAATACTCGAGTCGTATGATAGCCGGCTTGTTGTTGAGAGTAAAATCGATATTGGAACAATATTTACGATTAATTTACATAGGATCGATCCTCCAACTAATTATTGACACCTACCTGTAAATGGGTTACCAAACCCAGCTTAAACTTGATGGTTTTGTAAAAAGTACAATTTGCTCGCTTTGTGATCATTTTTGGGATTCCTGAAAAGCTTCTCTAAATTGCAAGAACTCGGGCTAACGACCTTAAATCCCGCTTTAGCGGGACAATTTTTAACATTCAGCTTTTCATGAATCTTTTCCAAAAATGCTCAATCTCGCTCGCAAATAACTTTTTACGAGTTTATCAAACTTATTATTATCAGTATGGAGTATAATTCCTTTATTTCCCATTAACCAGGTTTATAACCTTCGTCTTTCAGGTGAAAAGCTTCAGCAGGTTGTAAAATATCCGAGATGTAAAGGCCGCATGTCTTTTGAATTTTTTATAGGGGGCCGCTATCTAAGGTCCAAACAGAAACAGAGTTTCATTTCATTAATCACCTTTCTTTCTACGGCGGGTGTTACGGTAGGGGTTATGGCCCTGGTCGTAGTAATCGCTGTTATGTCTGGTTTTGAGTCTGATCTTAAGTCACGTATCCTAGGGGGTCAGTCGCATGTCGGATTAATGCGCCATGGCGGACCCTTTACCGAATATCAACGAATTCTAGAAAGAGTGGAAAATATTGAAGGGGTTGAAGCTGCCACACCCTTTATATATACCCAGGTCATGCTTCGTTCATCATCACGGGTGTCCGGAGCTGTTTTAAGAGGGATAGACCCCGAATCAGCGGGCAGAGTTATTAAAACTCTAAAAAACATTTCTTTTCAATATAATGCAGAGGAATATGATAGCGGGAACTCAACTACGACTGCACCTGGGATTGTTTTAGGCAAAGAGCTTGCAAAAAACTTAGGTGTCCATAAGGGTGATATGATTTACCTTATTTCAACGCGGGGAATGATTTCTCCCATAGGGCACATGCCTACAATGAAGCGGTTTAAGGTAACGGGATTTTTTGAATCCGGCATGTATGAATTTGATGGATCATTTGCATATATACAAATAGAGGATGCCCAGAAGCTTTTGCATATGGCTGATTCTGTATCGGGAATTGAAATTCGGGTAAAAGAAAAGGATATCTACAATGCAAATATCATTTCCGATAAGATTGGTAAAGATCTGGGATCTCCATATTGGGCCTGGGACTGGATACAGAAGAATCATAATCTATTTACGGCGCTTAAGCTGGAAAAGAAAGTCATGTTTATCATTTTAACACTTATCGTTCTTGTGGCAGCTTTTAATATTGCAAGTACGCTTATTATGATGGTGATGGGGAAAACAAGAGATATTGCAATATTAAAGGCCATGGGCGCTACGGATAAGAGTATTAGAAAGATATTCGTCTTTAAAGGAATGGTTATCGGTTCAATCGGCACTATTCTTGGCGTATGCTTAGGATCCATTATATGTAAAGTACTAAAACATTACAAGATCCACGAACTCACAGGAGATATATACTATTTTACAACAACACTTCCAGTAAAGCTTGAAATCTTAGATGTTTTTTTAATCATATCTGCTACTCTGGTAATTTGTTTTATTGCAACGCTATATCCTGCGCGTCAAGCATCCAAACTCGATCCTGTTGAAGCGATACGATACGGATAATGCTCGTGGAACTCATCAAACTTCAGAGTGCAAAGTGCAAATAGTGCCCTAATAGAATAAAAACTCAATTAAATGTTATACCAGACATCGTCATATAGTTGAGTGGTTAAGTGGTTGAGTAGGAAAAGAATTATGATTAAACCAATATGTTAGTATTTACAAACTGTTGTATATCTAATTTTTTTTGCAAAAGGAAGGCAGGCTAAAACCAAAGAATGGAAATAGAATCCGTAACAAACGGCACTCACAATGAAACACACAACTTGATAGCTGTCAGAAATCTATATAAGAGCTTCAAAGGCAATGGTGTTCACATTGATGTCTTAAAAGGTGTAAATTTTGATTTAGGTGCGGGAGAAACTATAGCCGTTGTAGGAGCCTCCGGAATCGGAAAGTCTACTTTTCTCCATATTCTTGGAACACTTGACATGCCTGACAGCGGAAAGCTTTGGTTTCAGGGTGAGGATGTTTTTCTTTTTGATAATACAAAGCTGGCAAAATTTAGAAATGAGTCCGTCGGTTTTGTTTTTCAATTTCATCATCTTTTGTCTGAATTTTCAGCTATTGAAAATACGATGATGCCGGCACTTATAAATGGATTGAGTAAACAGCGTGCCAAGGAGTCTGCAGAGGCAATTCTTATAAGGGTTGGGCTTAAAGAAAGATTATTTTACAGGGTAGGTAAACTTTCAGGTGGTGAACAACAGAGGGTTGCTTTAGCAAGAGCCCTGGTTTTTAAACCTGTTATTCTTCTTGCTGATGAGCCTACAGGTAATCTTGATAAAAGAAACAGTGAACAGATTCATGAGCTGCTTTTTGAACTGAATCGAGAACTTAGAATGACAATGGTTGTTGTTACACATAACTTGGAACTCGCATCTTATATGTCACGTAAGATGACAATTATCGATGGGCGACTGCTGGAAACAGAATAGGGTATTTTTGTGAAAAAACGTTTGAGTCTGCTCATGATTATAATAGCTTGTTTTTTTGCGAATGATGTTTATGCAAAGGAGACGGTAAGGATAGTTATATTACCCTTCAAAATCCACTCGATAAAAGAACTTTCATATCTACAAACCGAGGTTCCGGATGTAATTAAGAATCACCTCAAGCAAGGTGGCGCAATTGTATTGGAGCCTGATATTGTATTTGATTCTTCATGGAAAGAAAAGGTTAAAACTATTGATGAAATCCGAAATATAGGTGTTAAGGCCGGTGCCGACTATGTTATTTGGGGGAGCTTGACTAGAATAGGTCAAAAATTTAGTTTGGATGCAAAGATGATTAAATCATCCACAAAGGAGCCGCCAAATACCTTTTTTAAAGAAGGAGAAAGCATAGAGAGCCTTTTTGGAACCGTAAAAAAACTTGCCGGCAATCTTGGTATGAAGCTTTTTAAACTTGAAAAAGTTGCCAAAGTTATTATCACCGGCAACAAACGTATTGAAGTTGATGCCATTAAAAGAATGATCAAAACAGCGCCCGGCGACGCTTATCTTGTAAAAAACCTCACAGAAGACCTTAAGGCAATTCATTCAATGGGATACTTCGAAGATATCCGGATTGAGGCTGAAAATGGGCCGGAGGGAAAGATAATCATATTCAAGATAAAAGAAAAACCGACTATAAGGAAAATTAGTTTCAAAGGGAATAGAGTCTATACCGATGACGAAATCAAGGAGAATTTGACTATAAAGACAGGCTCAATTTTAAATATCTTTAAAGTAAACAACAACATTAAGCGGATTGAGGAGCTTTACAAAGATAAAAATTACCATAGTGTCAAAATAACGTATAAGATACGTCAACTTGAACATAACCAGGCTGACTTGAAATTCGTCATTGAAGAAGGTAAAAAAGTTCGAATAAAAGAGATAATATTTATTGGGAACAGTGCTTATACCGGAAAGGAACTCCAAAAAGAAATGAAGACATCTGAAAAGGGTTTCTTTTCATGGTTGTCGGCCTCTGGAGATTTAAACAAGGAGGATCTAAGCCAGGATATTTCCAAGCTTTCCGCTTTCTATCACAATAGTGGCTATATATACGCTAAGATTAGCGATCCGCAAATTGAATTTAAGGATAAATGGATATATATCACCATAAAAATTGATGAAGGATTACGGTTCAAGGTGGGAAGGGTTGATATTGAAGATGATATTCTATTATCGAAAGAGGATCTATTTAAAAGACTCAAGATTACCGAAGAAAAATATTACAATCATGAAGTTGTTCGAAACGATATACTTGTGTTTACGGATCTATACTCAGATGAAGGGTATGCGTATGTAAATGTCTCTCCACGCATTAACAAAGATGTCGATAAATTAAAAGTTGATATTACTTATGTCATTAATAAAGGTAAATCTGTATATTTTGAATCAATTATTATCAGTGGCAACACTAAGACAAGGGACAAGGTTATTCGTCGAGAGCTAAAAGTATATGAAGAGGAACTTTATCGCGGGCAACAATTAAAACAGGGCATACGGAATCTGTATCGCCTTGATTTTTTTGAAGATATAAAAGTTAACATGTCAAAGGGCGATTTAGAGGACAGAATGATTTTAAAAATCGATGTTACTGAAAAACCTACAGGTCAATTTAGCTTTGGAGGTGGATACAGCAGCGTCGAAAGATTTTATGGTATGATCTCTATTTCCGAGAGAAACCTTTTTGGGCGTGGACAAACCATTCAACTGAAAGGCAATATAGGCGAAATGTCAAAAAAGTACATGTTAAGCTTTACTGAGCCATGGATGTTTGATATTCCTTTATCAGCAGGTTTTGATCTGTATGATTTGGAAAGGGATTATGATTATTACGAAAAGGATAGTGTAGGCGGCGGTGTAAGGTGTGGCTATTTAGTTTATGATTTTACAAAGGTATATTTTAATTATAAGTATGATGTAGGTGATATAAAAAATATTGATGAAGATGCTTCCCAATCGATTAAAGAGCTGGAGGGAATTAATATAACCAGAAGTATATCGACAACTTTGCGCTACGATTCGAGGGACAGAATCTTTAATCCGACAGAAGGATCAGACCATAGTATAACTGTCCAATACGCCGGTTTTGGAGGCAATATCGCATTTACAAAGTATCGGGCAAAAACGGGGTGGTATATCCCATTATTTAGAGGTACTGTGGGCTTTCTTCATGCCAAAGCCGGCTATGTTACTGAAAATCCCGATGGAAAGCTCCCAGATTATGAACGTTTTTATCTGGGGGGTATGAATTCAATACGTGGCTTTGGCTGGCGCGATATACACTCAAATGATGATACCGGCGCCGAAATTGGTGGAAACAAATTTGTACAGTTCAATTTCGAATTTTTAGTGCCCTTGATCAAAGAAGCAGGAATTGTCGGGGTTATCTTCTATGATACGGGTGATGTGTATAACGATGATGAGAATATAGATTTATATAATATGCGTGAAAGCGCAGGATACGGGTTTAGATGGTATTCTCCGATAGGACCTATTCGCCTGGAAAATGGGTATATTCTCGATCCCAAAGAGGGAGAGAGTGGAAACGGTCGCTGGGAGTTTACAATAAGTACGATATTTTAAATCTATTTGATAACTAGTTGGGGGGAATAAAATGCAAAATTTCAAGATAGTTTTTAAGATAATAATTTTTTCAATTTTTTTCTTTTCTAATTCTTCGTTTGGAGCGGACGTTGCTAAAATTGGTGTTGTTGATTTTCAGAGAATTTTTGAAACATCCAATGCAGGCAAATTAGCTCAAAGTGAGATTAATGAACATGGAAAAAAAATGGAGGCTGATCTCAAAAAAAAAGGAGATGAAATAGGAAAACTCCAAAAGAAGCTTGAGCGTGAAATTCTCGTTATTAGCAAGGAGGTGCGAGAAGAAAGAGAGCGTGAACTGAGGATAAAGACCAACGATTTTAAATTTTTAAATAAAAAATACCTAAGAAAATTCAAGGAAATAGAAGGGAAAATTGTTAGACGCATTAAAAAAGATGTCTTAAAGATTGTCGAAGAGATAGGAAAGAAGGAAGGCTATCTTATTGTCTTTGAAAAACGTGATGCAGGTGTGCTTTATTCACCCAGTACCATAGATATAACAGACAAATTGATACAGAAATATAATACCAAGTTTGCGCAGTGATCCATGGAGGCCGAAGATAACCAATAACGAATAACGATTAGATTGTAATATGGAAATGTCGCTTGCCAAAGTTGCTGAAGTTGTAGAAGGGGAACTTAAGGGGGACCCAGCTAAGAATATTAACGGCGCAGCTCCATTTGATAGTGCAACTCAGGATGATATAACATTTGCCGGTAATGTAAAATTTCTAAAAAAAATAGATGAAACTGATGCAGGGGCGGTAATAGTCCCCTGGGATTTTAAAGGATCTTTTAGAAATATTATAAAGGTTGATAATCCTCATGTTGCTTTTGCCAGGATAATGACACTTTTATATCCGCCGCTGAAACCTGAGCCGGGTATCAGTTCCTCCGCTTCTATCGGTAAAAATTTTATATGCGGTAAAGATAACTTCATTGCTCCTTTTGTCGTGATTGGGAATAACGTTACAATAGGTAATCGTGTTATTCTTCATCCCAATATTGTTATTGGAGAGAAAGTTGTTATTGGAGATGATGTTGAGATTTTTCCTAATGTGTCTATCCTTGACCGCTGTATAGTCGGCAGCAGAGTGACAATTCATGCAGGAACGGTAATCGGAAGTGATGGTTTTGGTTTTGCTTCGGATGGAAAAACCTATTACAAGATTCCCCATATAGGTATCGTTAAGATAGAAGATGACGTGGAGATAGGAGCGGGAAACACAATAGACAGGGCAACTTTTGGAAAAACCTGGGTAAAAAGAGGTGTTAAAACAGACAATCTTGTTCATATTGCTCATAATGTGACTGTGGGCGAAGATACTATTCTTGTGGCACAAGCAGGAATTGCAGGAAGTACAACCATTGGAAAGCATGTTGTAGCGGCAGGGCAAGTAGCAATTTCAGGCCACATCACTGTAGGTGATAATGTAACAATCGGTGGAAAAGCAGGCGTTACCAAGTCTGTTCCAAGCGGTGAAGTCGTGTCAGGCACGCCGGAAATGCCACACAAACTATGGCTTAGAGTACAACAAATTATTCCAAGGCTTCCCGAGTTAAAAAAGAAGCTTTTAGACATAGAGAAGAGATTGAAAAAAATTGAGGAGAGGGAAAGTGGAAAAAATTTATGATATTGAAAAGATAATGGATATTTTACCTCACCGATATCCTTTTCTTTTGATTGATCGGATAATAGAAATTATTCCTGGTGAAAAGATTGTTGCTCTTAAAAATGTAACCATAAATGAGTCCTTTTTCCAAGGACATTTTCCCGGTGTTCCGATTATGCCTGGTGTACTTATTGTAGAAGCCATGGGCCAGGCAGGCGGTATACTTGCTTTTTCATCAGCGCCTCAGGAAAATAAGAATGCTATTTTGTATTTTATGGGGATGGATAAAGTAAGGTTCAGAAAACCTGTTGTACCCGGGGATCAGCTGCTGATTGAAGCCAAAATTTTAAAACAGAGGTCAAAGGCCGTCAAGATGTCAGGAATTGCAACTGTTGAAGAAAAGCTCGTGGCCGAAGCTGAACTCATGGCATCCATAGGAGAAAAATAATGATACATGAAACTGCAATTATCAATTCCAAAGCAGAGATAGATTCTAACGTTGAAATAGGTCCATATTCGGTTATCAAAGAGAATGTGTTTATTGGATCTGGAACTGTGATTGGACCCCATGTCGTTATTGAGCCTTATGTTACCATAGATTCAAACTGTCAGATATTTCAGTATGCTGCCATAGGTGCTGTCCCACAGTCAGTGAAATTTGAAGATGAAAAGACTTATGTAAAAATAAGAAACAATACTATCATACGCGAGTTTGTTACAATTCATAGAGGAACAGGATTCGGAGGTGGGATTACCGAAGTTGGTGAAGAAAACTTTATAATGGCATATACACATGTAGCCCATGATTGTAAGACCGGCCGAAATGTTACTCTTGCGAATAGCACACAACTTGGCGGGCATATAACGATAGGTGACTGTGTTACGGTTGGTGCGCTTGTGGGTATTCATCAGTTTATAAAAATTGGTGATTATGCATTCATCGGTGGAAAAACTGCTATTGTAAAAGATATTCCGCCTTATGTTTTGGTGGCAGGTAACAGGGCAAAATTGAACGGTTTAAACACTGTGGGTCTGAGACGCTATGGGTTTTTGAAAAGTACGTTATCATCATTAAAAAAGGCTTATAAAATTGTTTTTCGTAGCGGACTTACACTTAATGAAGCTATCGAAATAGTTGTCACTGAGGTTGAACAGACTCCTGAGGTGATTAATTTTGTGAATTTTATCAAATCCTCTGAGCGGGGAATTACGAGATGATTATCGTTAATCGTTATTCGTTAATCGTTATTTGATCCACTCTGAGGAATTTAATACCCATTTGTTCCAAAAGACTAAAATGTTATCTATTTTCCAATAACAAATAACAAATAACTAATAACTAACATGCGTATAGGTCTCATTGCAGGGAGCGGCCAGTTCCCAATAATTTTTTCAAAAGCGGCAAAATCAAAAGGATTTGCCATTTATGCTGTTGCTTATCTGAAAGAAGCAGATGACAGACTCGAGAACTATGTTGATGAAATTGAGTGGATGCATCTCGGGCAAGTTAAGCGTATTATAAAGTTTTTTAAAAAAAACAATATTAGAGAAGCAGTAATGATGGGCGCCATAAAAAAGACAAGGATGTTTTCAGACTTAAAGCCTGATACAAAAGTTATTTCAATTCTAACCGGTATGAAACATACCCATGATGACGGGCTTTTAAGAGCCTTTGCCGGAGTACTTGAAAAAGAGGGTATAAGAATACAGGAATCAACATTTTTACTTCCCGATCTTCTGGCACGGAAAGGATGCTGGACAAAACGGAAGCCGAACCGAAACGAAAAGAGCGACGTCGATTTGGGCTGGAGTCTGGCAAAAGAGATTGGACGTCTTGATATAGGGCAATGTTTGGTAATTGAGTGTGGATCGGTTTTGGCGGTAGAGGCAATTGATGGAACAGATGCCACAATTAAAAGGGGTGGAAAACTAGGCAAAGGAGAATCCGTAGTTATCAAGGTCTGCAAACCGAATCAGGATAAAAGATTTGATATTCCGGCTGTGGGTGCGCAGACAGTCAAGACCATGTATGAAGCGGGGGTGAAAGTACTTGCCATAGAAGCGGAAAAGGCCGTAGTATTTGACAAAGAGGAGATGGTAGCCCTTGCAAATAAATATGGTATTACAGTAATCGCCATGAATAAAAACGATTGAGATTTCAGATGAATTCGTCTTTTTGCGAATTCATCAAATATCACAAAGAAAAAGAAGAATATAAAATCTTTGTGAATCTTCATGTACTTCGTGATGAAATAATTCACAATTTAAACCTAAATACAAAAAATCCCAAATTATAAAAATGGAAAAATCAATAAAGAAACTTCGCGTGGGTGTTATAGGTGTAGGTTATCTTGGAAAATTCCATGCAGAAAAATATTCAAAGATGGATAACGTTGATCTTGTAGGAGTAGTTGATGTCAACGAAGAAATAGCAAAGAAAGTGGCCAAGAAAGTAGATGCACATCCATATACATATTATAAGGATCTTTATGGAAAAGTGGATGCTGTGAGCATCGTGGTTCCTACACCCGTCCATTCTACCGTGAGCAGGGATTTTTTAGAAAATGATATAGATGTTCTTATCGAAAAGCCGATTACGGTAACACTTGAAGAGGCTGATAAACTTATTCAGATTGCTGAATCTAGAGGTCTAATAATTCAGGTGGGACATCTTGAGCGTTTCAATTCAGCGGTTGTTGCTCTTCAAGATATTATAAAGAAGCCGATGTTTATAGAATCTCACCGCTTGAGTATTTACAAGGAGCGCGGCACTGATGTTAGTGTTGTACATGATTTAATGATTCACGATATCGACATTATCTTAAATTTTGTCAAATCTGATTTAAAAAGCATTCATGCGGCCGGTACTCCCGTAATATCGAATAACATTGATATTGCAAATTCACGTCTTGAATTTACAAATGGATGTGTTGCAAATGTTACAGCAAGTAGAATTTCAATTAAAAATGAAAGGAAAATCAGACTGTTTCAAAGAGATGCATATATATCTGTAGATTTTGCAAATCATGGAATAACAATTATCCGACAGAATGGCCAAAATGGTTATGGTTTGATACCCGGTATGGATATCAAACAGCTTTGTTTTACAAAGGGTGATGCGCTTGAAGATGAATTGAAATCCTTCGTTCAAGCAGTATTTAAACGTGAAGCCCCGGCTGTTACAGGCCAGATGGGACGTGATGCTTTGAAGATAGCCTTAAGTATTGTGGAGCAGATCAACAAGGCCACTAGACGGGTTTTAGGCGCTTAATAATTAATTTTGTGCGTTTTGTGGTAAAAATAATTTTAACCAATTTGAATCCATTAACTATCAATTGATGATTTTCGATTGAAGATTGAATATTTAAGGAATTATGCCAATTTTAAGGCGACAATCCCAGTCAAAGCAGCGGAGCGAAGCGGCTTTAACAAATCTTAAATATTCAATACCTATTTTGGTTCCGACTTGTCCGGGTTAGGTTAATAAATATATGAGCCAGCTTAAAGAACAAAAATGTGTTATGATCATAGCCGGCGAAGCTTCGGGCGACCTTCACGGATCAAAGCTTGTAATGGCCATGCGGAAAAGTAACGACTCCTTATTTTTTTGTGGAATAGGAGGGCAGGCTCTTAAAAATGCCGGAGTAAGGATTTTAGTTGATGCCTCAGAGCTTGCCGTTGTGGGGATAACCGAGGCCTTTCCAAAGATGATAAGCCTTGTTAAAGGGATGACTATTGCCAAAAGGCTTCTTAAAACTTTACACCCTGATCTTCTTATTCTGATAGATTTCCCTGATTTTAATCTTCATATTGCGGCCGGTGCAAAAAAGCTTGGAATCCCCATCCTCTATTATATTAGTCCACAGGTTTGGGCCTGGAGATCAGGCCGAATAAAAAAAATCGGAAATTTAGTGGATCACGTTGCTGTTATTTTGCCTTTTGAGGAGGATTTATACTTGGATCATAAAATTCCTGTAACATTTGTTGGCCATCCTTTGCTAGACATCGATCATCCTCGGGCAGATGAAATATTAAAAAGAAGTGCTGAAAATCGATCAATAATAGGTTTATTACCGGGCTCCCGGGATAGGGAGATTGCCAGACATCTTTCTGTTATGCTTGATGCCGCCCAGGATTTGGTCACGCGAAATAACGACTTAAAATTTATTATTTCTATTGCGTCTTCAGTAAAAAGAAAATATGTGGAGTCAATCGTAGAGGGATATCGGGATACAGTCAACTTTGAGCTTTTGTCTGACAATGTGAATAAAGTCTTAGAAAAATGCGGATTTGTTATAGCTGCATCCGGAACAGTTACACTGGAAGCTGCAATTTATGGTGTTCCAATGGTGATTATTTACAAAATGTCTCCTATTAGTTACTGGTTAGGCAAAGCTATGGCCAAGGTTAAGAATATCGGTCTTGTGAATTTGATTGAAGGGAAAGAGATTGTGCCCGAACTTTTGCAGGGTAAAGCATCTCCTGAAAATATAGCAAATACGGTATATGAGATGCTAAACGATTCTTCCGGTCTTACAAGATTAAAAAAAGATCTTCTTGACATAAGGGGTTTACTGGGCGGCCAGGGTGCTTCAGAACGCGTTGCCAGAATAGCCATGGATATGATCTAGAAATATTTTATCATGATAAAAATATCGATACCTCCAATTAAGGACAGGCATAAGCGGTTATTGTTGTTAATAAAAGACAAATGGATCAGGCTTGGTCTTGCAATGGGATGCATGCTGGTAGTAGGAGCATCAACTTCAGCTACAGCCTTTTTGGTAAAACCTGTACTCGATGATATATTTTTAAAACAAGATCTCTACATGCTTAAAATCATTCCGATTGTAGTTATTATTATATACTTATTACGCGGTTTTGCAAATTACTGTCATTTATACCTTATGAATTATGTTGGCCAAAGCATTATAACGGGTCTTAGAAATACTCTTTATAACAAAATTCAGGATCTTCCACTTTCTTTTTTTCATAAGGAAAAGACAGGCGCATTGATGTCGCGTGTTACCAATGATGTTAATATCATCAAAAGTATGGTTTCGAATGCAGTTACCGGAGGGTTGAAAGACGCCTTTACCATAGCTTGTTTGACAATTGTCATCTTCTACAGGGATTGGAAAATGGCGATATTCGCTTTTATAATTTTGCCCATTGCATTTTTTCCGATTGTAGAAATCGGCAGGAGAGTTCGAAAAGTTAGTACCGGCTGCCAGGAATCGATGGCTGATATGAGTTCTTTTTTGCATGAAACGTTTTTTGGAAACAAGATTGTAAAGGCTTTTGGAATGGAGTCTTATGAAAAAGAGCGTTTTTTTACAAAGACACTCAACCTTTTTAGATTGGAAATGAAGGCTGTAATAGCAAGATCTCTGACAGCACCGATAATGGAATTTCTTGGTGGGCTTGGAGTGGCTTTTATCATATGGTATGGAGGCTCTAAAGTGATTGCCGGCACTTCCACCGCAGGAACATTTTTTTCTTTTATGGCCGCCGTCATTATGTTGTATGAACCCGTGAAAAAGTTAAGCAGACTAAATAATTCAATTCAGCAAGGTCTTGCCGCTGCAGATAGGGTCTTTGATATCATAGATAAAGAATCGAATATTATTGAGCGTCATAATCCTGTTGATATTAAACTGGGGCTTCATGCAGTAACTTTTAAAAATGTGTTTTTTAAGTACGATAATGCGATGGTCTTAAAGAACATAAATCTTGATGTAAAAGCTGGAGAAATTCTGGCGCTTGTGGGAATGAGTGGCGGTGGAAAGACTTCTCTCGTGAATTTGATACCCAGATTTTATGATATAACCGAAGGAGCAATTTTGATCGATGGAATTGATATACGAAAGGCTTCAATATCTTCACTCCGCCATCAGATCGCAATCGTTACTCAGGACCCCATACTCTTTAATGACACAATCAGGAACAATATTGCCTATGGTAATAAGAATGCGTCCAATAAAGACATTGAAATGGCTGCAAAGGCTGCCTATGCTTATAATTTTATCCAGAGATTACCCGATAATTTTGATGCAAGCCTGGGAGAATTGGGAGGACGTCTCTCAGGAGGAGAAAAACAGCGTATCTGTATAGCGCGTGCACTTTTAAAGAATGCGCCGATATTGATTCTTGATGAAGCGACCTCTTCACTCGATTCAGAGGCAGAGACGTTGGTCCAGAAAGCCCTTGAGAATTTGATGAAGGGTCGTACCACATTTGTTATTGCCCACAGACTTTCGACTATCAGTTATGCCCAAAGGATCATTGTCATTGTTGATGGTAAGATCGTAGAAGAGGGGAATCACGATGAACTCATTGCCCGACAAGGAGAGTACTATAAATTATATCAAATGCAGTTCAACAACAATAAATTAAATGTGGAAACTTATTGAGCATATAGATATCAATCTTTTCTATCTCATTAACAGGGGAGGCAAAAACTCATTGTTTGATTTGGTGATGCCAATCCTGTCGGACATGAAATATTTCTATATTCCTTTAGCGTTGCTTTGGGTTTTCATGGTTGCAAAAAAAAACCTAAAAACCCGTATGATTGCCGTAACAATTCTCTTACTGATCACTGCATCTGATTTGGTTAATTCGAGAGTGTTAAAACCCGTATTTGGTCGTGCAAAGCCATACTATACCATTTCAAATATTCACTATTATAATAATACTACCTGGACGATAACTTCCAAATTAGAAAAAGCAATAAAAACAAAAAAATATGCTTTTCCATCTTCTCATGCAACCAATTTATTCGCCGCCGCCTTTTTTTTAAGTTATTACTACCCCAAGTTTTTTCCCTTTTTTTATTTAATAGCGATTATGGTCGGCTATTCCAGGATCTATCTGGGTGAACATTATCCCTTTGATGTTATTGCCGGGGGTATTGAAGGAACACTATTCGGATTGATATTTGTGTGGATAGGCAATCAAATAATGGTATTTTTTGAGAGAAAAAGGAAAGAGCGTCATAACTTTTAAACGTTACCCAAAAGCGATCCTTTTATGAATTAATCAAATCCTTACTTCCGAAGTGATAAAAACTTGAGTTGCCAGACCCTGTAGAGAGCCTCTAAAATAATGCGCTTTGACATTTTTGATTTTCCCTGGAATCTGTCTTCAAATATGATGGGGAATTCCACAAAACGGAATCCTCTCATATGGGCCCTGTATTTAAGTTCGATCTGGAAGGAATAACCTTCGGATTTTACATTTCCAAGATCGATACCGTTAAGGACTTCTCTTTTCCAGATATTATAGCCGCCGGTAAGATCATTAATGGGGATACCCAGAATGGTTTTTGCATAAATAGAGCCGAATCTTGATATGGTTTTTCTTAAAATCCCCCATCCTTTGACTCCACCGCCTTTTATATATCTTGATGCAATAATAAAATCATGGCTGTTGATCTTGTTTATCATTTGAGGAAGATATAGAGGATTGTGGGAAAAATCTGCATCCATCTCAACAAAAAGCTGATATCCTCTCTCAAGTCCCCAAATGAATCCGCTGATATAAGCCGTGCCAAGCCCCAGTTTGCGGTCTCTCAATAAAAGATTGAGTCTATACGGATAAGCTTCTTTTATTTTAGTTACAATCTCAGCCGTCCCATCGGGTGAATTGTCATCTACTACGAGGATGTGGATGTCCAATCCGTTCTTAGATATCGAAAAAATTGAACCAATGAGTTTTTCAATGTTTTGAGATTCATTATATGTGGGAATAACTATTAGGATTTTCATAGTCAATTTGCCCGAATATCCGATTTGTCGGGTGGAACCCACTTCAGTCCTCCCTTAAACCCGAAAGCTCTATATAGATAAAATACGGCCACTGGTTGGTTTGATTCCCCATACCCAAAAATGGCAGGCCTTCGGAAGATATCTATTTTTTCAGGAGGTAAAACATATTCAAAGGCTTGACCAAGCCTCTTTATTTCTTTAACTGAACCGCTGCCGATTCCAACAGCATCCCAACCGAGAAAATCTTCGTCATCCCACCAATAGTCATAGGCATTTGGTCTGTTCCATCTATTTATTGAAACGGTTTGCGGTTTTTCAGGAGAATAAAAGGCAAGTTCACTAGCAATTTGATAACGAAGACCGAAAAGGAATGTTTTATTAGGATTTGGCATTTCTTTTATTATTTTGGCTGTCTTTTGACCAAGTTCCCGCCAACCTGAAGTCTCTTCTGAGATTCTATCCAGTCTTGGTGGGATCGGTAAAATGGGCCATAAGACATGAAACATAATCAATGCGGTAATAAGATATGAGGACATGATAGCCCAAGGCCATAATTTTTTGGATAGAAGCTTCATCGGATGGGTTTGATCTTTTTTGGGTTTATGGGAGATAAAACCAGAGATCAATACCGATGCAGCAAGATATCCCATGCCGGCCCAATTACCTTCTATACGAGTATGCAGGCTTAGAAGGGCGAACCCGGCAAATACCGGAAAGGAAGTAAAGAAGAGATATAATAAAATCCAGTTTTTATCCCTGGATTCCTTCATCAAGGAAAGATACCATGCAAAAATTACGAGCAAAAAGACAACTGGTGACAGCAAGCCGGCCTGTGACGCTAAATACTCTCCGAAATATTTAAGGTTTATTCCCAATTGTTGGTTTACCCCTCCTTGATAGGCGGCATGACGGAAGGTGCTCCATCCATTTTCGGTATTCCATAAAATTACGGGCAAAAATATAATCGTTCCTAAAAAAACGCCGGTGTATGGCCGGAGATTTGTCAGTCTTTTACGATGTTTTATAGAGAAAATACCAAAGAGGAAGGCTCCAGGAAGGAAAATGACCATACTATATTTGCTAAGCATACCGAAACCAAACCAAGCACCCCCAAGCAGCCAATTTGGCAATTTTCCATCTTCATAAGCACGTGCTATATGAAAACAGGCACCCGCCCATGTAGCAGCCTGAAGACTATCGGGTGTGGCAAGTATACCGCCAACATTAAACCCAAGGATTGATTGGGTTAATATTGCAGTATTGAATGCCGCCAAAGGGCTTATCCACCTTTGTGCAATTGCAACAAGATATGCTGAGGCGACTCCGGTTAAAATTACGGAAGGGAGGCGAACTGCGTATTCAGTATGGCCGAGTATCATCGTGGCAAACTTTATTGCCCATGAGATCATTGGGGGATGGTCATGATATCCCCAAGCCATGTGCCGGCTCCATTGCCAGTAGTATGCTTCATCTGGAACAAGCAGAAATGTACCGGAGTATGCAAATCTAAATAGCGTGAACCCCAAAATACAAAGCCAGGCAGCCTTTGAGTAGAATTCATTCCCTTTCAAGACCATGGTTCTGAAATAATGTCAGGGATAGTCAAAGTCAAGTTAAAAGTTAGCATTGAAGCTATTGACTTAATTTAAGAATGTAAATAAAGTAAAAGGTTATAATAAAAATGCTAAAGTGTATAAGATGAAAATAAATTCCATCATAAATAGATATGTGTTTAAAGAGATGGCCCCTCCATTTGTTATCAATATGGCCTTTTTCTTATTTATTTTCCTTATGACGAAGATCCTGGATATTGTAAAATATATTGTAAACTACAAGGTCAGCATTTCTGCTGTTCTATTAATGTTGCTCTATTCTGCGCCCTTTTTCCTTCAATTTATAATACCCATGTCCATTATGATGGCTGTTTTGCTCACTTTTCTTAGATTGTCGAAGGATCATGAAGTGGTTGCCTTTAAAGCAAGCGGTCTTAGTATTTATGATTTACTTCCTTCAGTATTACTGTTTTGTATTATGGGATGCCTTCTTACAGGTTATTTGACAATTTATGGGATTCCGTGGGGAAGGAAATCTTTTAAAGATCTCACCTATAGAGTCGCTGCATCCAGCTTTGAAATCGGTTTAAAAGAAAGAACATTCAATGATAACTTTGAAGGTATAATGATATATATAAACAAAATTGATCCTAAAGAAAAATCACTTATTAATGTTTTTATAGAAGATAAAAGAACCAATAATATTGTTAGCACCGTTATTTCACCAATGGGAAAGCTTTTAAGTGAACCGGAGAAGCTTTTTTTTCGCTTAATCCTTTTTAATGGAATCATCAATCAGGTCAATATTAAAAATCAGTCCGTAAATTCTGTAAATTTTGATACCTATGAAATTAACCTTGATATAAAAAAGTCTTTTGCCAGAGCAAGGAAAGGCACAAAGCATAGAAGTGAAATGAGCCTTAATGAATTGCGAAAATATCTTAAAGATGAAACCAAAAAAGATATTATCTATTATCGAGCATTGATGGATTATCATAGAAAATTTTCTATTCCGGTTGCATGCATAGTCTTAGGACTTCTTGCACTTCCTTTAGGTTTTCAGTCCATGATCACAAAACGCTCGTACGGACTAGGGTTTGGCCTCCTTTTTTTTCTTCTTTATTATCTTTTACTAACTGTTGGGTGGGGTTTTGGTGAGTCAGGTGCATTTCCACCGGTAATCGGGGTGTGGGTACCCAATATCCTTTTAGGGAGTATTGGGTTTTATCTTCTTATCAGAACGGCACAGGAACGCCCCTTGATGTTTGATTCTTTTATTAATCGGGTGATAAGGTTAACATTGAAGTTTACGAAGAAAAGATGAACATCGAACATCGAACGTCCAACATCGAATGATGAATGGGAAAAAGAAATAGTCACTCAAGGTTTGATATCGGATTTTTGAAAACAAATGAAATTAAATTGCGGAGCGAAGCGACATCATTATTCGATGTTCAACGTTGGACGTTCGATGTTCAGTCTGTTCGATAGAGAGTCCGGATTCTTTAATTTCCCGCTTTCAGCGGGATAGAATTTCCGAAACGTTGAGATTATGCCCATCATATATAAGTATTTGACACGGGAAATTATTAAACTGCTTGGAATTGTTCTGATAGCAGTTATCACTATTTATGTGGTTGTCGATTTTTTTGAAAAGGCAGATGATTTTATAAAAGCCGGTCTGCCACTTTCAAGGGCATTCACATTTTTTCTGTTAAAGATTCCATACATCATCGCCCAGATAACACCGGTTGGAATTCTTTTAGCGGTTTTATTGGTATTTGGTATAATGAACAAAAATAATGAGATACTGGCGCTAAAAAGCGGCGGGATAAGTATATATTACCTGTTACGGCCGGTCATTTTCATTGGACTTATAGTCGGCACCCTTCTTTTTTTCTTTTTAGATATTATCGTCCCGATAACCACAGGGATGGCTAACAGGATATGGTTGCAAGAGGTAAAAAAAAGGTCTGAAGTGACATCGAAAGAGAAAAATATCTGGATCAAAGGAAACCGTAAGATAACCCACATTAAATATTATAACTCCGCAAGCAAAACCATTTTTGGGATTACCATTAGCTTTTTTGATGAAAAATTTAGATTAATACGAAAAATAGATGCAAAAAAAGGAATTTTCAACAAAGGGAAATGGGAAATGCATGAACTTGTGGAACAATCCTTTGAAGAAGGAAATGTAAAGGATATAATATTTCGAGATGAATTGATGGAAAATCTCGATTTTTTACCCGAAGATTTAAAACGGGTTATTAAAAAACCGGAAGAGATGAGTTTTAAGGAACTTCTTACATATATAAGGAAGGTTGAAGAAGAGGGATACGATGCTGCGATATACTGGGTAGATCTTTATGCCAAACCGGTCTTACCCTTTGTTTGTGTCATTCTCTTTATACTTGGTACAGGTATTGCGATTAGAGGCAACAGAAAGGAAAGTATATTTATCAGTATAGCCTACGGGATAGGTATAGCATTTTTCTACTGGATATTCCATAGTTTCTGTTTGTCAATCGGATATGGTGAGATGCTTCATCCTTTTATTGCTGCTTGGACTGCAAATTTTGTTTTCTTGTGTTTCGGTATTTTTACTTTGGTGAATGCAGAATAACTCCTCCTTTTTGCAAAGATATTCAATAATCATTTCGGGAATGACAATTAGATGGCCCATAAAAAAGAGTCTTCATCATTTACCAGATCATTGTGGATGATAGCACGTATAACAATCGTCGTCATGATTTTTATCTTGCTTATTTATTTGGATGTGCTTGACTTGGCAAAAGTGGGGAAGATGATTTTTCGGTGGTGGACAGGTGCTGCTGCTATTTTCTTTTTAACAAGTATCATCATTTCGATGTTTCGCTGGCAGATCCTTTTGAATGCTGTTGGTATTCAGGTCGGATTTAAGATGGTTATACGACTTTCCTTTATTGGATATGCTTTTAGTACGGTTATTCCGGGGGCTGTTAGTGGCGACATCATCAAGGCGTACTATATTGTGAAAGGGCTGAATAATAAGAGAACCGCGGCGGCAACTACCATCGTAATGGATCGAGTTGTGGGTCTCTTTACGATGTTATTAACAGCTTCTGTCGCTATCGGTGGGGTTCTACTTCTGAAAACTCAACTTTTACAAGACTCTAAGCAAACATATAATTTACTATTATTGGGTTGCATCGTGATAAGCCTTGGAATCACTGTGCTTGTAGGGTTTTTGATATGTCTGAATCAGCGCCTTCGAAACTCACAATTCGTTAAATGGATTACAACGCGGCCGCCGGGTCATCGCATTGTTGATAAATTATATTCAACCATCTACTCATTTCGTGAGAAGAAAAAATTTCTCTTTAAAGCGATCTTAGCCTCCTTTTTAGGCCAACTGCCTCTTATTATGGGTATGTACTGCATTGGGCGGGCTGCCGATGAAACCGTATTGCGGCTTGCACACTATCTCTTTTTAACACCCGTAGCTCTAATTTTAAACGCGATTCCCATTGGACCAGGAGGTATGGGTTCAGGAGAGGCGTTTGTTGAGTCGCTTTTCATGCTTTTTGGTTCCAGAAACGGCAGCGAAGTTACCGCTGTCTTCCATATAACCCTGGTATTATTCAGTGTGATTGGCTTTTTGCTCTATGCCAGGGGAAAAGGAAGTTTGCGGGGTAATGCAACAGCCTGAACATGAACATCATAAATAAAAAGATCGAAACTATTATGAAAGGCACAGGGAAAAATGATTTTTTTTCTTCTGGATCTATTCTGTTCATGGTATCTCTTGGTTATGGAGTTCTTGTAAAGTTAAGAGAAATTTTTTACCGGAATGGAGTTTTATCTGCAAAGAGGCTGCCGTGTATTGTTATATCAATAGGTAACATAACAGTGGGAGGAACCGGAAAGACTCCTATGACGACCTATGTAGCCAGGCTTGTTAAACGATTGGGTTATAAAGTTGCGATTCTCAGCAGAGGTTATAGAGGATTATCGGAAAAAACAGGGGGGATCGTAAGTGATGGACAAAAAATTTTCATGGGGCCTGATGCTGCGGGTGATGAGCCATACATGATGGCTTCCAGGCTGAAAAACATACCTGTAGTTGTAGGGAAAAATAGATATAAGGCCGGTATTAGCGCTATCAAAGAATATGAACCGGATGTGCTTGTGCTCGATGACGCTTTTCAGCATTTAAAGCTTATGCGAGATATTGATCTGGTACTTTTAGATGAAAGTAACCCCTTTGGCAATATGCATCTTTTTCCGAGGGGCACTTTGAGGGAACCGATTTCCTCCCTTTCGCGCGGCGATGCATATGTAATTACCAGGTCTGATTTTTCGTCAGGTTTTACAGAGGAGAGTGCTTTAATTAAGCTTAAACGCTTTACAAATGGTGGGCCGATTTATAAATCCTCTCACGATCCATATATTTATAAAGTAGTAAAAGGAAAGAAAATTTCTACAAAAAAAGAAAAAGAGAGTTCATTTTCACTCAATTTTGGGTTCTTGAAAGGGAGCAAAGTATTTGCCTTTTCCGGTATTGCCAGAAACGATGATTTTAGACGGACACTTGAAAACTTAAAATGTGATGTAAGAGGATTCCTGGAGTTTGCGGATCACCACCGGTATTCGACCAAGGATTTTGACGGCATCTTTCGATTAACTAAGGACGCAGAGGCCGACTTTCTTGTCACCACGGAAAAAGATTATGTTCGGATCTCAAGCAAAATCAAATGGTCAATAGATCTTGTGGTTATTGGTATTGAAATCTCTTTTGGAGATGACGAAGATGCGTTTAATTCATTTATTAAGACTAGGCTTGAAAAATTTAAAAGTAAAAACGAACCCTTATTTTAAAGCAACTCAAACATATTAGCACGTTTGGTTAATGAAAGATAATTTATTTAGAGGGCGTTATTTATAACTGTGATTCTTCACATTATTTAATTAATTCAAGTAATTCTTGCAAATTTCTATTTTGATCGAATAAATTCTTGACTCTTACTCTTCCTGCTTTTCCAAATTGTTCCCTTCGTTTTTCATTTCGCATTAAGAAAATAGTTTTTTCAGTAAAATCCTTTATATCAGGAAAATTAACTAAAAAACCAGTTTTTCCGTTTTCGATTATTTCAGGATTACTGCTTATATTAAATGCAACTATCGGCTTTTGATAAGCCATTACTTCAATCAGAATGTTTGCACTACCTTCGTGTAGCGATGACAGTAAAAAGACATCTATGCTATCTATAAAAGTTTTTATATCCTTTACAAAACCAATAAATTGTACATGCTCATTTACTTCCAGTCTATCAGCAAGTTGTTTTAATACACTTTCCAGTTTCCCATTTCCAGCTATTAGCATTTTGAAATTAGTACCAGCCTCTTTAAGCATCCGGGCAATTTCAATTAAATATTTTTGTCCCTTTTGTTCAACAAGCCTACCGACATTGCCTAATACAATTTCATTACTCCTTTTAGTGTAGATTTTCTTTCCAGGAATAGGATTATAGCTCTTCGGTTCAATACCATTATAAATAACACATATCTTATCTTCAGGCACCAACTCAGGATAATGAAGTATAGTTCGTTTTATCTCCTTCGAATTTGCAATGATAGTTGTAATTATTTTCCTAAATAAAAATCGATTAATAAATGTATTTCTCACCGGAACAGCTAATCCCCTACGATAGATAATTTTTTTAACTCTCGCAATCTTTGCAGCAATTCCAGCGGATTTTACATCTGAAGGAAGATTTAAAATAATACAATCAACATTATTAGTTTTAAGAAGTCGAGAAATCTTTATAATTTTGAATATGTTTAATAAGCTGAGATTGCCAATTTTTATTTTGTAAGCACTTATACCTGTCTTTTTTATGCGTTCAAACAACTCACTCTTTTTATTGGTAGCTACCAGGACTTTGTAGCCCTCTTTTCTGAAAAACAGGGCAGTGTCATAGTGCCATTTTTCACCGCCGCCCCAGACTTTATTACTGTTAAAGAAACAAACTGTTTTATTTTTCATGTATGCTTTCTTTTGCTAATTGCTTAAGTTTAACGTATTTTAAAAATTTGGAATGTGCTGCAATGATACAAATTACAAAGCCGTAAAATCCGTCTAAAAATCCAAGTTTAAAAAAGTAATCGCGAACAAATTTAAATAACGGACTCAAAAGAATTTTAAACCAGCCACCCTTTTGTCCACGCTCAAACGCTCCTTGAGCTTCTATATCTGAAAATTTATTGGCCTGTATCATGTGTTGTGATATAGAATAAAATGAATAATGCAGCAAGTCGCCTTTAAGAAATTTTTTAGGAGCTACTTTTTGCATAATAAATTTGTCATGTGGATTTATGCCACCCCATTTCCCTTTTTTACTATTCCAAAGCCGTAATTTGCGGTCGGGATACCAGTTTGAATGCTTTATCCATTTTCCGCAATAATTTGCAAAACGATTGAAGTAATAGCCATCATATATCCAATTGTTTTTCACTTCGAGTATGGATTGTTTTAACTCCTCGGATAATGCTTCATCGGCATCTAAAGAAAGGATATGCGGGTATTTTGCCTGGGTTACTGCATAGTTTTTTTGTTGAATATGTCCTTCAAATGGATGTTTTATAAATCGGACCCCGAATTGCCTGCAAATTTCATCGGTACGGTCAGTCGAAAAAGAGTCTACAACCACAACGTCATCGGCAATTCCGTGCACTGATTTCAGGCATCTTTCAATGTTTTTCTCTTCATTAAATGTTATTATCACAACTGATAATTTAACTGCCGCGGCTTTATCTATTCTGTTTTTCAAAATTGCCTCCCCGACTCAATTTCGCTTAATATTAATTTCACTTTTTCAAATGCCGTTTCCGGCGATATACCGAATGAATTGTCTTTAGAAGAATTAAAATATTCATTGAATAGATAATAGTGACCGAAAAAATTATGGGGAGACCAATTCAATGGGTTTGTGTTACCGAAAATTGCCAAGGATGCCGCCCCAACAGCCACTGATAAATGATTTAAACCACCGTCATTACAAATTAAAAGCTCACATTTGTTAAGCATGGCCGCTGCTTCATTGAAATTTGTCGGGAGGGCGATGATCGGCTTCTTTTCCATTGCATTTGAAACATTTATAACATCATCCTTTTCATCAGGGCCCCATAATAAAACAACTTTCCGGTCAGTATTTTTTAATATCAAATCCGCTAATCTTGCATAATTTTCAGCTTTCCACTTTTTTCTATTGCGGGGACTTCCCGGAGACATACAAATGAACTTTTGTCCTGTGAGACTTGCTTTTGCCATCCATTTGTTGATGTAAGCGATAGATTCCGGCTTTATATAATAATAAAGTTGGTATGGGCTTACTTCAATTCCTAGCGGTTTCAACAAATAGAATTTCATTGATGCACTGTATTGCTGTTTTTTTGGAATCACCCTGATATTATAAAGGAATTTCCACCGTGCATGAGAGTAAGCGATCCGGTATTTGGCTTTACTGAACAGTGTAATTAGAGCTGAAGAGGTGCCTTGTAGCTGGTCGATTATACAGTCATATCTTCGATGATTTATTCGAGCAAGAAGTTTTACTCTTTCAAAGAGGTTAAGAACTCCTTTCCTCTTGTTAAATACTATCATCTCATCAATATAAGGATTATTTTCTAAAATTTTATGATAGGGATGGCAAACAAGAAAATCAATTTTTGCATTTGGAAGTTTTTTCCGCAGAAAGGGAAAATATGGCGTATTTAGAAGAACATCACCAAATGGTCTGATCTGGATAATTAAAACTTTTTTTATTTGATTTAAATCTATGTTCATTGATTATATTTGCATTTTTATGGATTAAAACTGATGAATTAGTAAAAAGTATAGTTCATCATCATATAATATTATAATGTTGTTTAAATCATTTCAATTGATTATTCAATTTATTTCTATTATGAAATTCAAGGATGCAGTTTGGTTTCCTAAACAGAGGCATTGAAAAGGGGTAGGACAGATATTTTAATGTTTAAAAATCACGAAAACACGAAAGATGGAAAGCACGAAATAAAATTATGGTGATATGACAACTTATACGATCCTAATATTAATCAATGTTCGATGGTGGAATGCGACTGCTTTTTATGCATTAAATATAGGTCGTATTTTGCACAAGAAAGGGCATAAAGTTATTATCGGCTGTAACAAAACCTATCCTGCGTATAAGATTGCACGATCATACGGTTTAAAAACCGTCCCTTTGAATTTTTATGGATTCAATCCTTTTGAGCTGGTGAACAATTTCTTCAAACTACTGAGCCTTATTAAAAAAGAGAAAATTCAAATTATTAACTCGCATCGGCCTGAAGACCACACCTTTGCTTTACTTGCAAAATTGATAACAGGGGTTAAGTTCGTGACAACACGTGGAGACAGGCGTTTAATCTCGGACAATATTTTATCCACTCTGCGCTATCGGCTCTGTGATGCCGTTGTTTTAACGTGTCAAAGCATATTTCATCAGAATGATAAAATTTTTCTCCCGATGAAGAAAAGAGTTCATATTATATACGGCAGTGTTGATGAGGAGCATTTTAAGATTAGAAATAATAAAAATCAGACTTTGCAAAAATATAAGATAAATCCTAAAAAGATGATTGTGGGGATGGCCGGACGTTTGGGTTATGTTAAAGATCAGTTTACATTTGTCAGGGCGGCTTCATTGGTTTTACAGGAATCTGTGGAAGTTGTTTTCATTATAGCCGGAAAGGAAACACAGATTAAAGAAAAAGAATTAAAGAAAATGTTAAACGATTTAAAAATATCTGACCACTTTATCCTGTTGCCTGAGATAAAAGATATTGTGGAGGTTATTGATCTTTTTGACATCGGAGTCATTACTTCTGTGTCATCGGAGACCATAAGCAGAGTTTTGTTTGAATATATGTACTTGGGAAAGCCAGTAATTGGGACAAAAATTAATGCAATAGGAGAAATTGTTCGACCCGGAGTAAATGGTGAATTGATAAAACCTAAAGATTACAAAAGTCTGGCAATTAATATTGAAAAATTTTTAAAAAACAAATCAGTAGTAAAAGAGTACGGAAAGAATTCTTACCGGTTATACAGAGAAAATTATTCGGAAGAAATATTTTATAGAGAATATATGAAAGTTCTTGAGAGCATAACTATTTAAAAATTTGTTTGTTATCTAAAGAAGGGCAATTGAAATCAGCATACTTTAAGGCGGTATGCTTGTTTCCTGGTCAAAACACTTTAGTTTAATAATTGAACCACATTCTTAATAATTGCATCCTCCTTTATATCTAATAGACACTGACTCGTTCCATATGGACATTCATTTTTTACACATGGGGCACATGGAATATCGTCTGCGCGCACGATGCGATAATTATTTTTTTCATATGGCCCGGTATTTCGGTCATCTGCAGGTCCCCCTAAAATTAAAAGGTTAGTCCCTAAACTATTTGCAAAATGGGAAGGGCCTGAATCGGTAGAAATCATTAAATCTACGGTCTTAATAACGGCCGCAAGTTCAAACAATGACGTTTTGCCGGTTAAATTAACAATTTTTTCGGGGGCGTCAATTAGCCGCATTAGTTCAAGAATATATTGTTTATCTTTCGCGATACCCGTAAATATTATCAAACAATCGAAATGTTTGATCAGGGACTTCGCGATGGAAGCTGCCTTTTGGAGGGGAATCCGTCTTGATGATGATTCAGAATTAACATTTAAAAGGATGCGAAAGGCATTATCTGGAAGATCTGGTCCAATCGGTTGATTATGTGCCGGGATTTCCAATCTGATAGACAAGTTTCTCAACGGATCGGATGAAAAGTCAGACAATAAAAAAGCATACTCTTCTACTCTGTGGAGTCCACTAGGTTTTTTATAACTTTTTGTTAATAATGGTGATCGAAACTCTTTCCTGTAGCCTATCCTCATCTTGTTTTTTATAAAATATCCCATCAATGCCGACGAGAATGAATCGGGCAGAGAAAAAAATATGTCAAATGAATCATTTTTTAAAATTTCTTTTGCAAAACGATAGATCCCTCTAAATCCTTTATATTTGTCCTTTGGAAAAGGATAAATCTGTGAAACTTGGGGGAATAAGATCATGATATCTGACAATTTGTCTTTTATGATGACATGTATTTCACCTTTTGGAAACAACTCGGTTAATTTTATAAAAAATCCGACACTCATAATTATATCTCCAAGCCAGTTAGGCGCCCGTACTAAAATTCTCATTTGTTTTAATCCGCTTATCGTGTATTAAAAGATTGTTAGAAATTCAGGATGTATTCCTTAATTTCAAACAATAAGACTCTATGCATTTTCCAAGACGATGTGTGGAAAATGGGTAATATCAGTTTAAAATGTGTATCAAAGTTCGAAGAATGAAATCCGAGATTCGATGAAATGCTATATTTTTACTTGAAAAAGAATTAAAATTCAAGTCATTATAAGTACTAAATTTAAATTCTAATTCCGGAGAAATACAAGATTGAAAATTTTAGTAATACGATTGAGTTCCATTGGTGATATTATACTCACCACGCCTGTTTTGGAGGCAATAAAGGATAAATATCCGGATGCCATACTTGATTTTTTGGTGATGGATAAATTCAGGGAGGCAATCAGTGGAAACAGGCATATTGATAATTTAATCGTTTTTGAAAAAGAAGAGTTTAGGGGTATTTCAGGAATTATAAAGTTTTCCAAAAAACTGAACGAGAACCACTATGACATAATCCTAGACCTTCATTCAAAAATACGAACTATTTTA
>CAZQOH010000002.1:0-31262 GCA_964594355.1 uncultured Desulfobacterales bacterium | reverse complement strand
CAGTGTCGGTTATTGTGAGACTTGCAGGGTCAATTAAATCGAGACGTAGCAGATATGATCATGATGGAAAGCAATGCGACAAACGAATTTGTTCCCCAAAAATTACCCTTGAATATAGCGATTGTAGGTGGCGGTAAAGCCTGCAAATTCTTCTTAGAATTTCTTAAAAATGAACCCTTCCCTTTTTTAAATATTAAGCTTTTGGGTGTCTGCGATATTGAACCACAGGCCGATGGTCTTCTTATGGCCAAGAAAATGGGGATTTATACCACAAATAACTTCCGGAATCTTTTTAAGATCAAAAACCTTGATAGCATCATTGAACTGACGGACAGCAGAGAGGTCCTTCTCGATCTTATAAAATTCAGACCGAAAAGGGTGGGTATTGTGGAACACAACATTGGAAGGTTGTTAATATCCCTTTTCACGATAAATCAACGGCTGAAATCAGCAGAGCATCAAGTGATGCTTGAAAAAATGTCTTCTGATTTTCTTATACAGCAGAGCAATGCGGCAATTGTGGTTTTGAATACAGATTTTACAATCGCCGAGGCCAATGAGTCTTATTTAAAGATCGTGCATAAATCAAAAGAAGAGGCGATCGGGGCATACTGTTACAAACTCTTCTATAGGCTTAGTGCTCCCTGTTCAGCCGCTCGACCAGTATTAAAATGCCCTATGGTGGAAACTTTGAGAACCGGTAAATCCGCTCATGTGATCCACGAGGCACCCTTTTCGAAAGATCATGCATCTTACAGGAATATTGTAACGTATCCTTTAGTAGACAAAAGCGGTGAAATCATAAGGATTATCGAAATATTGACAGATATCACGGATGAAATATCACCCCGATGGGAAAAACGGATCGAAGAATTAAAGGCTGACCTGAATAAAATAGTTCAGGAAGATCGAATGATATCTCTTGGAAAACTTGCAGCAAGCTGCGTCCACGAGATCAACAACCCTATTCAGGGGCTATTAACTTTCAGCCATCTCATGAAGGAGACCTTAGCGGAAGGTATGCCGGGTTCAGAGGATTTGGAAAAATTTAAAAAATTTCTTTCACTCATGTCCAATGAACTGGAACGGTGTGGAAATATTATCTCCGGCCTCCTTTCTTTCTCACATCAATCCACCACTGGATTCAATGACGTTGATCTCAACGAAATCCTTAAGGAAGTTATTACATTGACCAGCCACAAAATGGAGCTGCAGAATATCTACCTGAACACCGAGCTTTCCACCAGACCTTTATCAATTCAAGGAGATGTCAACCATTTGCAGCAATGCTTTCTCAATCTGATCTTCAACGCCATTGAGGCCATGCCCCAAGGAGGTCAATTGACCATAATCTCCAAATTGGACAGCACCCAAAAGAGAGCCCGGATAGAAATACAAGATTCAGGATATGGGATAGCTGAGGAAGACTTTGACCACATTTTTGATCCCTTTTTCACCACCAGGGAAGATGATGAAGGTACTGGGCTTGGATTATCCATAGTGTATGGTATTGTTAAGAATCATGGAGGAAATATTAAGGTGAACAGCCAGGTGAAAAAAGGGAGTTCCTTTATCTTGAATTTTCCCACCATAACCTCAGGTAGAATACGAGGGAGGAATGCATGAATGAAAAGATGAGCATCATGATTGTAGACGATGAAATGATCGTCCGGGAATCCCTTTTTCATTGGTTTGAAAAAGCCGGCCATGTGGTTGAGACAGCTTCATCAGGTTTTGAGGCTTTAGAAAAATTAGAAAGATTTCCTTTTGAACTACTGTTTGTTGACATAAAGATGCCTGGAATGGACGGCATTGAATTGCTTGAAAAAGTAAAGGCGGAATACCCGGATACCATTGTTATCATCATCACCGCATATGGATCAATTGAGTCCGCTATAAAAGCTATGAAAACAGGCGCCAGCGACTATCTGCTCAAACCATTCAAGCCGGATCAACTTTCACTTGTAATGGAGAAGATAGCTCATCAAAGGAAGCTTCAATCTGAATACAACTATCTTAAAGGACATTTGGAGGAAATTACCCGTTTTGATAACATTATAGGACAATCCCATGCAATGGAGGAAATTTTTAACCTTATCCCGGAGGTTGCAAAAAGTGATTCTTCTATTCTATTGGTAGGGGAAACCGGTACCGGAAAAGAATTGGTTGCCAAAGCCATTCATGCAAAAAGCAAACGATCCCACCGCCCCTTTATTGCCATCAACTGCGGTGCCATACCCGACTCCTTGCTTGAAAGCGAACTTTTTGGGCATCAGAAAGGTGCTTTTACCGGTGCAATCCATGGCCGTAAAGGCTTTCTGGAGGTTGTTTCCGAGGGGACCCTTTTTCTAGACGAAATCGGAGAAATCAGCCCAAAAATGCAGATCGATCTATTACGTGTTCTTGAAGAAAAGAAAATTATCAGGATTGGAAGCAGAGAGCCCATTGAAGTTGATTTTCGACTCATCTCAGCCACCAGGCGCGATCTGGAAAAAGAGATTACCACCGGTACTTTCCGAGAGGATTTTTTCTATCGCATTAATGTTATTAATATCCACATCCCGCCTTTAAGGAAAAAAAAAGAAGACATCCCTTTATTGGTTTACCATTTCCTTGAAAAGTATAGTCATGAGACCACCAAACGGGTTGATCACGTTAAGGAAGACGCTATGGAATTGCTGCAAGATTATGATTGGCCGGGAAATGTGAGAGAGTTAGAGAATGCTATTGAACGGGCAGTAGTCCTATCCAAATCAAGAACTCTTGGGAGCGATAATTTCTCATTCCTTCGCCCTTCTCCTGTCCCCATTTTAAAGGCACGAACACTTCGTGAAATGGAAAAGAATCACATTCAACAGATCTTGGGGGATTGTGCGTGGAACGTGACCAGGGCATCGAAGATCCTGGATATCAACCGAGTCACCTTGCATAAGATGATCAAACGTTACAACTTAAAGAGACCTTGAGTTAATTTGTCGAAAATCTCACGTTATGAGACCAGCAATGATACGCATGGGAGTGACGCCCATTGGAAATATTTCCGAAATCATATCTAAAACCATAGCAGCACATATACTTGGTTATCTAAACATCGATGCAGACATTCTCCCCCCCCTGGAACATCCTGCCTATGCCCACGATGAGAAGAGGCTTCAATATAATGCAGGGACTATCCTTAAAAACCTTGAGTTGGAATCCTTCCACGATTATTCTAAAGTAGTAGGTGTCCTTGATGTTGATATCTTCGTCCCCATATTAACCCATGTATTTGGTGAAGCAAGGCAAGGGGGAAAATATGCACTGGTTTCACTCTATAGGCTAAGAAAAGGTTTGAAGGGCTCCAGCCCCTCCATGCCTCTTTTACTCGAAAGAGCGGCTAAGGTGGCTCTTCACGAGTCGGGGCATCTTTTTAATCTCTTTCATTGCATGGATGAAAGGTGTATTATGCATTTTTCAGGGGAACTCCAGGATCTCGACAATACACCTTTCTATTTTTGCAGGTACTGTTCCACCTATCTTCGGGACGATGTCCGGCGCCAAATGTCAAAAGATTGATACTCATTTTGCAGTAAATAGATCTTCGAATATGGTTCTTCATACCTTCTCAGTGCGGAGAAACGTTCGCACCAGACGGTCCCATCCTAGATCCGAAAAATTACCAAAGAGGTCACTGATCGCCTCACCACCTGTAGCGGCCAGTTGTTCATATTCTGATCCCATGAGTGACATTAGCTTCTGGCTCTCTTGCTCCATCCATTGGAAGCTCTCATCACCAAAATAGAGCCCTTTCAGATTCTTTTTTGGCATATCAGGTTCTAAAATAAGCAGCCACCCCTCCTGATAAGGATCCTCATGGATGATCTCGGGATGCTCATGAGCCTTGTGATTTACAGCAAGGACAGTACCCGTTACAGGGGCTAAAACAGCTGCGTTATGAATGTCCCTGCCGAATGTCCATCCAACCTGATTTTGTTTCAGGGTCTCTCCCAGAGGAGGAAGGGTGAGTGACTGAGCCGAACCAAAAAGCTTTACTATGAAATCATCAAATCCGACTCTGACACGCCCCCCATGTTCAAATCGTGTCCAACTATGACCCATGTGATAGTAATAGCCGTTGGCCATTTTATAACCGGATGCCAACCTATAGCTGGGAGGAACAGAATCTTGTACTATATCTAATTCGTCCAGCATCTGGTCAAATGGACAATGGTAGCATTCATAGTTCAGTGTACAGATCTTTGGCGCATCGATTCGTCCGGTTAATGCATGGC
The DNA here is from genome assembly GCA_964594355.1 of uncultured Desulfobacterales bacterium. Classification (GTDB taxonomy): domain Bacteria; phylum Desulfobacterota; class Desulfobacteria; order Desulfobacterales; family JAUVVS01; genus JAUVVS01. The sequence continues at coordinate 26,991 of CAZQOH010000002.1, read as the reverse complement.
GGCATGGCCGGGATGCACCATGATACTGTTTTTGGAGATATTCAGTCCATTTAGGTGCTACCTTTTTTGTTTCAGGCTGATTTCCTATACCCATTGCTTTCCTTATTCCTTTGTCAAATGGACAGTTATAGCAATCATATACATTATCGCATATCCGAAAATTGACAACCCCTGCCTTCATCCAGATGCATTCATCCTCCAGTACCTGGAATCCCACAACCCGCTTCGCTTTCCTTTCTTTATTTTTGCCTGCTTTTCTTTTCATATTATTAACCCCCTTTCTTGTTGTTTGGAGGCAAACCCTCTCTCAAAGTTTGCTCTTATCCTCTTTAGATGCAACAACGATGCCAAAAATCATAATGCCCTTTCAGTTTGATTTCATATTGAAATTATTGAATTTTTTCGATGTGCTGAACGGTATTCAATGTTTAGCGGATCTAAAGAAAAAAACTGATATAATAAAATCGGCTACACCTTAAAGGGATAAGTGGCAAATTAATATAATATATGGAATAAAATCATTGAATTATGGAACTGTAGCATTTCGCTACGGCTATTGTAGCAATTGTTTACATGTTGGACCTTTAACAGACGACGGATGACAGACGATGGACGGCAGATAAAAGATGATTTAATTTTTATTTTAAGTCTATGCGGAATCGGAAAGGAACAACATTATGCCATCCCTCAGGATAAATTTTGAAACAAGGTTGGAGCGAAAATATAAAAATTTGAGCCTCTGGGGCACCACTCTTTTTAAAATTGCGTTTGCAAATGTAAGAAATTAATACTAACATCAAAAAGTTAGAAGCAAAATGATATAAATTGATTCAAATATAGGTAACACTTTAGCCCTTTGAAACCAGTTTATACAAATAAGCTTGAAAGGTGATTAAATTTTCAGCCGTGTAAAATTTAATTATCTTTCAAGCGGCCTTGTTTTCAAACAGATAAAAATATTAAAAATATAGCAAATTGAGGTTAAAATGAAGATAGAATATCAAAAAATCGGCATTATTCATAGCCCTTTCAAAGATATTAAAAAGATGCCGATTCAGCCAGTGGGAGCATCCGGAATCAAGGGCATTGTTGAAATTTTTCCGGCCTTTACCGAAGGGTTGAAAGATGTAGAGGGTTTTTCTCACATTATTCTTTTATATCATTTTCATCAAATTAAGGAATCAATGTTGTTGGTTACACCTTTTTTAGATTCACAACCTCGTGGAGTTTTTGCAACCCGAGCGCCCAAAAGGCCTAACCCCATCGGATTGTCCGTTGTCAAGCTGGACGGCATTGAGGGTAACATACTTCATGTTGAGAATGTGGATATTCTTGATGGAACGCCTTTGCTTGACATCAAACCCTATGTCCCTGAGTTTGACAACCACCCGGCAGATCGTGTGGGTTGGCTTGAAAAGGCGAAGGGACGTGTTCGAAATCATAAATCAGATGGGCGGTTTTAGTGATTACCGCTTGAACAGTCAAATCAAATTAGGTGAATAAAAGTACCGGTAAAGCGAACCTTTATGAAAACTATACGAAAGAAATTAAAGAAAGAGGCTGATAAGCAAGAGCCTTCCAATTCGACGGCGATCATTCTTGAAAGTATCTCCGACGGTGTTTTTACCATTGACAGCGACTGGAAAATAACATCTTTCAACCGTGCGGCAGAGGAGATCACTGGTATTCCCAGAAAAGAAGCTATCGGCAGACGTTGTTCGGAGGTCTTCCGCGCAAGCATGTGTGAGGTTGATTGTGCACTACGCCGCACTATGGAGAACGGCACTCCCATTATCAACAGGTCGGCGTTCATTATTGATGCCAGGGGCCGACGCATTCCTATCAGTGTTTCTACAGCTCTCCTGCGCGACACAACTCACAAAGTCGTGGGCGGTGTGGAGACCTTTCGTGATCTTAGTCTTGTTGAAGAGTTGCGAAAGGAACTTAAAAGTCGTTTCCAAATGGGCGATCTGATCAGCCAGAGTGCTTCCATGCGCCAGATATTTGATGTTCTTCCCCATGTGGCTGCCAGCAATAGCACCGTACGTATCCAGGGTGAAACGGGAACCGGTAAGGAACTGCTGGCAAGAGCTATACACAATTTAAGCCCCAGGCGTAACAAACCATTTATTGCTGTAAATTGCAGTGCGCTGCCGAGCAGCTTGATTGAATCGGAGCTGTTCGGTTACAAAGCAGGCGCTTTCACCGGAGCAAACAAAGACAAGCCCGGGCGGTTCGCCCTTGCTGACGGCGGAACGCTCTTCTTAGACGAAATAGGCGAAATAAGACCGGAATTGCAGGTCAGACTCTTGAGGGTTTTACAGGAAACGTCCTTTGAGCCACTTGGCGGGACTAAATCCGTCAATGTCGATGTCAGGGTTATCACAGCCACAAATAGAGACCTCGCTGCACATGTGAAAAAAGGCGCCTTTCGGGAGGATCTTTATTACCGCATCAACGTCATAAGAATCGATTTGCCTCCTTTAAGAAAGCGAAAAGAAGATATCCCCTTGCTGGTTGAACATTTTGTAGCACGGCTAAATCGGCTGCAGGGCAAATCCATTCCAGGTGTCAGCCAGGAGGTATTGGCCTTCCTAATGGCTCACGATTACCCGGGCAATATTCGTGAACTGGAAAATATTATGGAGCATGCCTTTGTCCTCTGCTTGGAAAGTCAAATCGAAAGTCACCATCTACCTGCGGATTTTATTGCGCGAGTCCCACAACTTAAAACTCCAGGTGATATGAAGTCCTCCCTCAAGGCCATAGAAACGCAGACCATACTGGAAGCACTCAAACGCAACCACAACAATCGCCTCGCAACCGCAAAAGAACTGGGCATACACAAAAGCACTCTCTTCCGAAAAATGAAGTCTTTGGGCATCTCTCTTCCGAAACAAGACGGTCGTTCCCGAAAAAAGAATAGATAGAGTCGCTCTCTTGCACTTCTATATTTGCGGTAAGGTAGCGTTAATGCACCCTTCAGGACTACCAGCATACTCACCAAATCATCATAACTATCTGATATATCAATAAATAATTCTGATATCCCCTTAAGTTTACTTTTGGCACGATCTGTGCAAAATCTAATTGCATGAAGTGGAGGTAATATTTCATGAAAGTAGCCCTTGCGGTTTGGAAGGGGAGAATTTCGCCGGTTTTTGATGTATCCCGGCAGATTCTCGTTTTGGACATCAAAAAAGGAGCCGTTGCCGGGAAGATTAAAGAAATATACGCAGATGATGATTCGACTCGCAGAGCCTGCTGGCTGGCGGAACTGAAAGTGCAAACGCTGATTTGTGGTGCAATCTCCCAGGCGCTGGCAGGTATGCTTGCAGCATATGGCATTAAAACGATACCTTTCATCGCCGGTGGTGTGGATGAAGTTATCGACGCTTATCTAGCCGGTGCATTGCCAAATCCAAATCTATCAATGCCGGGCTGTTGCAGGAGGCGGGGGCTGATGCAAGGAGCGATATTTAAAGAGCAATGGACAAAAAACGGGTTTGGGAACGGAAAACGATCTCGAACCAGAAAGGAGGTAGAAACTATGCCAAGAGGTGACAGAACAGGGCCCCAGGGTAAAGGGCCTGAAACAGGCAAAGGCTTGGGTCGCTGTGGAAACAAGGGCAAACAGAGGTTTGCCGAAAAAAGTGGACAGAATCAGGGTCAGGGTGTGGGACTTCGTCAGGGGCGGAAACCCGGTGTCGATAAAGGTTTCGGTCGTGGGGCGAGCAGAAGTAAATGAGGTAAGCAACAGCGAAAAGGGGGTAATGTTTGATTATGAAATAGATTTTTCTTTGAAAATTAAGGCATTTTAATAGGGAGAAGAAAAAAATGGCTCTAATGACACCGGAACAATTCGAAGAGAGTTTGAAAGAACTGAAACCAAGAATATTTATGAATGGAAAACGGGTAGACAATATCCTTGAAAACAGGAATACCCGAACCGTAGTAGAAGCTAACAAGGCCAGCTATGCATGGGCCCTGGACACAAAGTATAAGGACATAATGTCCTGTTATTCACCACTTATTGATGATGTGGTCAACCGCTATACTTATGTAAGTGCCGGCATTGATGATTTGGTTAAAAAGGCTGAAGCGGGCACTTTTACCGCCGAAATGCTGGGGACATGCATCTATCGATGTGTGGGATATGATGCTTTTCATTCCCTGGCCAGTACCTGTTGGGAAATGGATAGGGATTTAGGAACAGAGTATCATCCCCGTTTTATGGAGTACCTCAAGATGGTACAAAGAAAAGATCTCTCTGTCGCAGGGGCGCTTACCGAACCGAGGGGAAAGCGCAACCAGAAGACTTTGGACTGGCCTGATCCTTATCTTTCACTAAAACTGGTGGACAAAGATAAGGACGGTATCGTGGTGCGTGGAGCCAAGATAAACATCAGCGGCTCTTTTGCAAGCCATGAGCTTGTGGTTTTACCCCAGGCCGCCCATTTCAAGGGTGAGGAAAGTTACGCCATAGCATTTGCCACACCTACCGACGCAGAGGGTATAACCTATGTATGCCAGTATTCTCCCTATTCCGCAGAAAGAGATTTGGCCGATGATCTTGAAGAGCTTGGGAATCCTGTTTTTGGTCAGAGGGAGACCTCTATGGTCATTTTCAATAATTTATTTGTTCCATGGGAAAGGGTTTTTCACTGTGGAGAGTATGATTATTCATTAAAACTTGTGACCCGATTTGCCAAGACCCACCGTATGACCTGTGGCGGCACATGCAAAGTGGGTTTCATGAATCAAATTATTGGCGCATCAAAACTGATCCAGGAATATAAAGGACTTGAAAAGGCCGCACACATCAATGACCAGTTGATGGAGATGGTAGTATTGAGAGAGACAGGACGGGCCTGTGGTTTGGCCTCTGCCACAGATGGTGCGGAAGAACCCCCAGGATCAGGTGTCTTCCTACCGGATGAGCTTATGAGTAATGTTTCCAAATTGAACATCTGTAATTCCTTTTGGAGAGTTATGGCCATAGCCGGTGACATCGGAGGTGGCCTGATAGTGACAATGCCATCCATGAAAGAACTGAAAAATCCTGAGGTTAAAGATTACATAGAAGAATTTTATAGCTTCGGTTCTGACGAACCAACCGAAAATATTATGAAAGCCCACAAACTGTTGCAACACTGGACGGCCGGCCAGCATGGTGTGGCAACATGGCATGGCGCGGGACCTGTTATGGCAAATAAGATCATGCTGCAGAGAGTCATTGACTACGAGCGTGAAAAAAACCTTGTCAAACAGACATTAAATCTGAAGGAAAAATCTTAATTCCCGGTGTTTATGAAGAAGGGCCGTAACTTTTGAACGTTACCAATCGTTTAAGGTATATTATGATCATCAGTGTTGCAAGCGGAAAGGGCGGTACCGGTAAAACGACAGTTTCCACAAACCTGGCCCTGTCAATTGATTCAGCAGTTCAATTGCTGGATTGCGATGTAGAAGAGCCCAATGCCCATCTCTTTATCCGTCCAACATGGGAGGAGGCCAGGACAATAACCACACCGGTTCCCGATGTGGACATGGATAAGTGCACACTCTGCGGAAAATGCGGAGAGATATGCCAGTTTAAGGCCATCATTGTGATCGGAGAAACCGTTTTACCCTTTCCTGAGCTCTGTCACAGTTGCGGTGGCTGTGTGGAGGTCTGCCCGGAAGGGGCCATCACTGAAACAGGCCGGGAGTTGGGTATTATTGAGAGTGGGCACAGAAACGGATTGGAGTTTGTCAACGGAAGGTTGAGGGTGGGCGAGGCAATGTCTCCCCCTTTGATTAAAAAAGTGCGTTCCTTTGCCCGTCCCGATCGACTGACCATTATTGATGCCCCTCCGGGAACATCCTGCCCGGTCATTTCTGCCATGAAGGGTGCTAATTTTATTTTACTGGTCACGGAGCCCACACCATTCGGCCTGTATGACCTAAAATTGGCCGTTGGCGCCGTTAATATTCTGGGAATCCCATGCGGATTGGTTATCAATCGCTCGGATATTGGAGATGATCAGGTGAAGGCCTATGCAGAGGCTGAAGGTCTGCCCATTCTGATGGAAATTCCCTTTGATAGAAAAATTGCTGAAGCCTATTCGAGGGGAGAACTTTTGGTGGAAGTCATGCCAAATTGGAAAGAAAAATTCTTAAAACTATATCATCGTATTGTAGACATTGTGGAGCGAACAGGAGCAATTTGAATGAAAGAGTTGGTTATCATCAGCGGTAAAGGGGGAACCGGAAAAACCAGTTTAGTCGCAGCCTTTGCTGCCCTGGCTGAAAACAAAGTTCTCTGCGATGCTGATGTGGATGCGGCAGATCTTCATCTGATCATGGCCCCCACAAACAGAAAATGGCAGGATTTTCAGGGAGGCCATACTGCCAAGATCAATCAAGATGAGTGTTCCGAATGCGGCTTGTGCCGGGATTTATGCCGGTGGAATGCTATCAGTGAAAATTATCAGATAGATCCCATTGAGTGTGAAGGCTGTGGCGTCTGTTTCTATTTCTGTCCTGAAGAGGCCATTGACTTCCCGCTTAAAAATTGTGGTGAGTGGTTCATCTCTGATACCCGTTTCGGTCCCATGGTCCATGCAAGACTGGGCATTGCCGAAGAGAATTCAGGCAAGCTTGTTACCCTTGTTCGACAGGAGGCCAGGAAACTGGCCGAAGAAAAGGAGCTTAGTCTCATTCTGACTGATGGACCTCCGGGAGTCGGCTGCCCTGTGATTGCTTCTATTGGAGGGGCCAGTGCTGTGCTCATTGTTACCGAGCCCACAGTTTCAGGAAAGCATGATATGTTGAGGGTGGCGCAATTAGCCGCTCATTTTAAAGTTCCGGCCATGATCTGTGTCAATAAATTTGATCTCAATCCTGCCGAAACCCGGATTATCGAGGATATAGCCAAAGAAAAAGATATGACATCCCTGGGACAAATCCCTTTTGATCCCATTTTTACAAAGGCCATGGTTCAGGGGCAGACAATCTTTGAATACGACACGAATTCAGAAACAGGCGGAGCGGTCAAGCAAATCTGGAGGAAAATAAATGAAACCTTTGGGGGTTAATCATGACGGTTTCGTAAAAAGTAAAAAATTTTCTTTTACAAATGTTTTATATTTAAGGTTTTAATTTTTAAGTATCTGTAAATAATTGTAATACAATAACTTCAAACCTAACACTTAAAACCTAACACTTAATAAATTCAACTGAGGAGGATATTTAAAATGGAAGATGGAAGAATAGCTATCCCGTCTGCAGAGGCGGGCGGCCTGGACGGCCAAAGATCGGGCCATTTTGGCCACTGTGATGTGTTTACTCTGGTGGATGTAGAAGGCGGAGAAATTAAAAATGTCACTAGCATCCCCAACCAGGGTCATGTTCAGGGAGGATGCATGGTTCCTGTAAATCTCCTGGCAGAGCATAAGGTGAATGCGTTAATTGTCGGGGGTATAGGCATGCGCCCGCTAATGGGTTTCAGGCAGGCGGGTATTGATGTCTATCACGATGCAAACCGTCCTGAAATAAGACCGGTTGTGGAAGACTTGATTGCAGGTAGGTTGCCTCAAATAGCGGACAATCAGGTTTGTGGAGGCGGAATTGGGGGTGAGTGATGTATACTTAAAATGGTCTTATTTTGAGCTTTTTTGATTATGTGTCAGGCTGATAGTTGGTTATTCAATGAAAATTCAGTAGTCATTCGGTAGAAATTAGATAGTTACTCTGTGGTTATTTATTTTAATTACATTAAATCCATCTGCGAATAACAACCGAATTTCAACTGAATTTCAATCGAATAAAAGCGAAGCGAATGACATATGGTAAATGACAAAACCAGGAACGCAGATTATGGCCGTTTACAGAATAGTATTGGAAAGGGGAGGAAAAAAATGAAGATAGCTGTAACATCCACAGGCGCTGATCTGGATTCACAAGTTGATCCCAGATTCGGAAGAGCCTCGTATATCCTTATTGTCGATTCAGAATCCTTTTATTTTGAGGTGTTGGATAACAAAGAAAATGTGAACGCCCTGAAAGGCGCAGGTATTCAGGCAGCCCGCATGGTAAGTGATAAAGGAGCAAAGGTTTTGCTTACGGGATTTTGCGGGCCCAACGCGTTCAAGGTTCTAAAGACGGCAAAAATAGGGGTAGCCAATGACGCCGGCGGCTCGGTTAGAGATGCCATAAAGGCCTACCTTGACGGAAAATTGTCTTTATCAGATAAGGCAAACGTTGAAAGACAATGGTAAGATTCCAATTGAGAAAAACCAACTGGTAGTTATTCGTTATTGGTTAATCGTTTAAGAAGGATAAAATCCGTTTCTATATTTCATCAATCATAGATTTATAAAATGAGACGATCATCAAATTCTAATAACCAATAACAATTAACATCTAATTGAGGATTATTTTCGCTCAATTAGGGTTGGAGCAATGCCCTTTTTCAACAATTAAGGAAGACGAGGAAATAAAACAATTTAAGGATACCAACATGCTCAAGTTATTATTAGTGAGCCCCGATAAAGACTCTTTATCCAGTTTGGCATCGGCTTTGGTGGAACATGGTGATGTCGACTTGTCCTGGGCGAAATCCGGACAATCAGCTCTGGAGATAGCTTCAGATACCGAAATCGACCTTGTGGTAACAGACGAAGAGCTTGGTGATATGACCGGTTTGGAGTTTGCAGGCAGACTGCTTTCAGTGAATCCAATGATCAATTGCGCGCCCGTAAGCCGCCTGTCATCCGAAAACTTCCACGAGGTCAGCGAAGGACTTGGGTTGATGGCTCAATTGCCCGTCCAACCCGATAAAGAGCGTGCTGAAGAGCTATTGCAGTGTCTGAGATATATAAAGGATCTCACGACGTAAAAAAAAATAATACATAGAAAGCGATAATAACTTTCCGGACATACTGCCAGTTAAAAATATATGCATTTAATAAAGCAATCCAAGAATATAAATATAAGAATGGAAACCCCTACAAGGAGAATAACAATGCCTCTATTTGATTACTTGTGCCAGGACTGCGGAGAACTCAATGAAATTCTTGTCACTGCTTCTTATGAGCGGCCTCAATGTAAAGCGTGTGGCAGCTCTAATCTCCAGAAGATGCTTTCAGCCCACTCATCTTTATCCGGGGAACCAACGCACAGGTTTCCCGGACACGGCGATACCGCCTGTTGCGGAACTTCTCCGGTCCATGCTGATTGTGCCGGACCTGGTAGTTGCTGCGGAAAGAATAATGGATAGAGCATTGATTTTAATATGAATGCGTTCCTAACACCACTTTTACACCGAATGTATTCTCCAAAAGAACCTTTAAATCATCGTAATCTATTGGGCATTCTGCTGTTTCCATTGCCAGTTTCATGCAGGTTCCAAGATGAATTGCCTCGATTGACCGGTCGAGATTTTTGGTCACTTCACTTAACAGCTTAACTCTCGGAACTACAAGACCCGGGCAATCTCCACAATCGGTCATGGCAACCAACTCAATTTCTTCATGTTGGGCAAACTCACCATTTTTCTCGCCCATTCCTTTGAAGCATTTTGCGCAGGCGAGACACGAATAATCCTTAATACGTTTGCAGTAGAGTATTGCAATTTTTGACATAACTTTTTCCTTTAATCTCAATTATGTATAAAAGTTGTTCAAGAGATTTGAAATATATTCCCATAACCATATACTTTTTGAAAACAAGTTGACACAATCAATCATAATGAATTGTGTATGTGGTTTCTGTTTCTACTAAATGATCATTCAATATGCTTTAAAACTTTAATTGCATTTGAGTATGAGGTTTAATATTAGAAGGATCATTATTACGAACTGAGTTAACTTGTTGAGATACAGGGTAACTTACCAATTCAGTGAAAATTTCGTTTCTAAGAATATTCTCTAATGCTGCGGCATTCTGATTTTCAGGATCAAGCCAAGTTTCGTAAACTTCGGGTTTAAGTATAACTGGCATACGGTGGTGAATTTCTCGGACTGAACCACTGGCTTCTGTAGTAATAATCGTACATGACTTATATATTGAATCATCATCTTTTTTGTTCCACGATTCCCAAAATCCGGCAAATGCAAAGGGATTGCTATCCTGTAATGTTAAAAACATTGGTTGTTTCTGTCCTTTCTTTCCTTTCCATTCGTAAAATCCATCTGCGGGGATCAAACATTTTCGCTTCTTGAAGGCATCCCGGAAGCTCGGTTTTGTTGCAACCGTTTCAGCTCGTGCGTTTATTAGTCGGTTTCCTATAGAGACATCCTTTGCCCAGAAAGGAACTAGGCCCCAATGGAATTTATCAAGCCAGTTCTCACCATCACGTTTTACAATTGCGAGAATTTCTTGCGTAGGAGCTACATTATAGTTAGCGGCAACTTTCCATGCTGCATTGTCAATGGGAAAGAATTCTTTGAGTTGTTCCAGATTGCGAAATCCTACAAACCTACCACAAATTAAGCATCTCCTGTGTATTGAACTTTTTTATCATTGCTTAAATTATTATCCATTATAGAGCCTTCCCCAGTAATTTTATAGACGACTATGAGCAAAGATTAACAACGAAACAGATGAAAGATAGAGCATAAAAAAACAATTCCACACTGATGATTTTCATAACAGAAACTGTGTTAAATGTAAACATAGAGAACATTATAGGTTGAATAATCATTTGGAGAATTGATAATTGGATGTGATTGATATTTTGAGGGTTGGATTCAGAAAACCACAGCCATGTGCAAAAAAATCCTGACTTGCTCTTTTAAGATTTTTACTATATGAATTGGAATAATCAGGGTTTCGATTTACAAAAGAAATATGCTATAAATTATTGATGAAACTGGGTGAACGTAAAGGCAATCGCTCACTTAACCATATTGATACCATTATTTAAAGAGGTCATAAGTGGACTACATTGAAGCTCACGACGAAGCCGCTACTGATTATGATCAGCAAGCTAAGGACTGGGGTTGGAATCCTGAGGTATTCTTTGGATTAATGTGGGAATATGTCAATCCGAAGGATAGTTTACTCGATATGGGCATCGGCACGGGACTCTGTTCAGCTCCGTTTAGCAAAGCTGGTTTAAAAATTTATGGTTTCGACGGCTCGATTGAGATGATTCGTATTTGCAGAGACAAAAACATCGCTGTCGATATTAAAAAACACGATATTCGCGACATCCCCTGGCCTTATTCAGATAGCTCCATTAATCATGTCATTGCAGGGGGTATTTTTCACTTTTTCGGAGACTTGAAACCAATATTTACGGAAGTGAATCGAATTTTAACAAAAGGGGGAACTTTCGGCTTTCTCGTTTCAAGACTTGCACCTGAAGAAATTAAGCGATCAAATCTTGAGGATGATACTAAATATGCCAAAGTTTACGATGAAGCATCAGAAGTGGAAATTTATAAACATAGCGAATCATATATTATATTGCTTTTAGATAACTTCGGTTTAAGCATAGAAAAAGAGCTTAGATTTTTGGCTTCCCTAAACCCACAAACGAAAAAGGAGCATTATGGCACGCTGTTCATTTCCCGTTAAACTATTAAGCATGTAAAACTCAGGTATCACTGGTGGTCCAGATCGAACTATAGGATAAGTTGGCTTAAAAGATTATCATAGATCTTCGATTTATGTAATAATCCTGAATATATCACTGCGTAAGAGAGGTGATAATATCATTTTTCAAATGAATTAGCCAATTTTAACTTTGGCATTCACCATCGGGCTCACACCTTGGTTCTCTGTTAATTTTGATAGATCAAACGGACTTATATAACAGCCGAAGGCTCTTTTTGTTTTTTTTTAGGCGTTTAATTTAACAACCACCGATTCAGGTGATTTTAAAAAACATTCTCAAAAAGGAAAAAACCATGTCATTAGTGACTGCAGACAATTTGAAAAAGACTTACCAGATCGGAGACATTTCGGTTAAGGCCATTCGCGATGTGAATTTCACCATTGAGCCGGCATCCTTTGTCTCATTTGTCGGACCTTCCGGCAGCGGCAAAAGCACACTGCTCAATATGATTGGCTGCCTTGATCCGCCGACAAGTGGGTCTTTACAGGTTGCAGGACAGGATATTACCAGCATGGATCGCAAGCAGGCTGCCCTTTTCAGAGGTGAACATATCGGTTTTGTTTTCCAGGACTTTAATCTGATTCCGGTTTTGACAGTTTTTGAAAACGTGGAATACCCGTTGCTCATGGTGCAAAATTGGCCTGTACAGGAGCGTAAAAAACGGGTGCAGAATCTGCTCGATGCCGTAGACATGATTGATCAGGGTGACAAGTATCCACGCCAGATATCGGGCGGCCAGAAGCAACGGGTAGCGGTTGCCCGTGCTTTGGTAACCAATGCCAAACTGGTGCTGGCCGACGAGCCGACCGCAAATCTTGATGGAGAAACGGCAAACCGGATTATCAATCTTATGAAAAAGATGCGCGATGAATTTGACACTACCTTTATTTTTTCTACTCACGACCCTAAGGTGATGCGAAACGCGGAAATAGTTTTTACCCTTGAAGACGGTAAGCTTCTACAAAGGCAAAACGAAAACGGAGGGGCTCATGCTTAATATTATTAAAATTGCCGCCCGCAATCTTCGCCGGTATCAGCGCCGTACGATACTGACATCGGCGCTGATCACTCTGGGTGTGGTGGCAGTACTGCTGTTTATTTCTGTAACGGGTTCTTTTAAGAATATGATGGTTGGCCAGATCACGGACTCCATGATTGGTCATTTGCAGATCCATCGCAGAGGCTATCTGGCCTCCATTGACAACTTGCCGCTCAATCGTAACCTGAACCAAAGCCAGGTTGCAAAGGTAAAAGAGATTTTAAGCGGTGTGGATGCGGTTGGATCCTTTTCCATGCGTATCAAGCTTGGGGCCATGTTCAGCAATTTTACCGAAACCACTAACATCAGGCTCAATACGATCATCCCTGAGCAAGAGGTCAAGACCGTTCCTTTGCTTCCCGACCGAATCATAAAAGGGCGAAAGAAAAATATTTTGCTGCAAAGAGGTGAAATTCTCGTCCCCGAACTAATTGCCAATGGCATGAAAGTGAAGGTGGGTGACAGTATTGTGCTGGTGGCCAATAATAAAGACGGATCGGTCAACGGAAAAACTTTCACAGTCAGTGGTGTACTTGAAGGTATTTCCGGCCCTGGGGGTCGGGACGGAGTTATTCATCTGGATGATGCCAAGGAATTGCTGCGCATCAATGGCGTTGAAATCAGTGAAATAGCGGTCCGCCTGAAAAATATGGATAATCTCCCCCAGGTTTTTTCCAGGCTCAAGGCTGAACTTGCCTCCCTGAGGGATAAAAAAGATAAGCCGGTATTTGAAGTGCACACCTGGGAGAAACTGTCACCATTTTACAATATCGCCCGAATGATTGATCTCATGACGTTTTTTATTAAAATCATGCTTGTAGCCATCGTTCTGGTAAGCATCATGAATGTGATGATCATGGCCGTTTACGAGCGGATCAATGAAATCGGCACCATTTCCGCCATCGGTACATTACCGGGCAAAATTATGGCCCTGTTCGTAACCGAGGGCTTTCTGCTCGGCGTGCTTGGAACAGCCGTCGGAACGGTTATCAGTCTGGTCAGCATCGCCGCCATTAACGCTGCGAAATTAACCTTTAATTTCGGACGTCAATCCAACCTGGTGTTGGCTCCGACCATCGGAGCGGGGGATGTCATTATCATTGTGTTGATTGTTATCGGCATCGCCGTGGCCGCCAGCCTGCAGCCGGCATTTAAGGCCGCAAGAATGGATCCGATAACCGCCCTGCGGCATGTATAAAAGGAGGAAAAATGAAAAAATCAATTATTATTGTTGGCTTATTCCTTCTTCTCAATGCTGTTGTATTTGCTCAACCCCAACAGACACAAATAATTGCCGTGGCAACGTTTGAAAAAACAGAAAGCAGCCAAATAAGCGATAAGGCAGCACGTGCCCATTATTATTTGGTCTTTGACAAGAGTGGAAAACTTCGGGAAATTATCTCCAATCCGTTTCGTGATGCTGCGGGGGGAGCTGGGCCAAAAATGGCAGACCTTCTTGCCGAAAAAAATGTTACCGTAGTGGTTGCTGGTGCTTTCGGCTATAAGATGGCGAAAGCCTTGGAGGCAAAACGGATAAAGCATCATGAGGCATCAGGTATTGTAAAAAACGTTGTTGAAGACCTTATTAAATGAAGCGAATATGAGGTAATTTATGAAAAAATATATTACAGGAAGTATACTAGTTTTTTTGATAGCGAGCTCTTCTGTTTTTGCTATTGATGGAAATGAGCTATTGGAAAAAGTAGACCGCAACCTCCAGCCCGAGTCTTACGAGATGTACCGCAAGCTTATTAATATCGAACCGGATGGCAGTAAAAAGGAGTATGTTCTTTATACGGTAAAAAAAGGTCAGGACAAAATGGTCGCTCTGTTTCTGTCCCCTGCCAGTGAAAAAGGAAGAGCGACCCTGAGGCTGGGCGACAACATGTGGCTCTATATCCCCAGCGTGGGAAAACCGTTGCGCATTACGAGCCTGCAGTCGGTGGTAGGCGGTGTTTTCAACAATTCCGACATATTGCGTTTGGATTACCGAGCGGAGTATGACGCTGCCATTCTGGAGGAAACAGCGGATACATATATCCTCAATTGCAAAGCCAAAACCTCATCGATCGCCTATGATCGCTTGAAGATGGAGGTGGACAAAAAAACTTTAGTACCCGTTACCATTGAATGTTATGCTGCCAGCGGTATGCTGATTAAAACTCTTTATTATAAAAAAATAAAGGAATTCGGTGACGATCTTATACGACCATCGGTTCTTGAGACCGACAGCCCCCTGTATAAAGGGTATAAATCCGTCATGCTTTACGCCAAGATCAATAAGAAAAAACTTGCCGATGAAGTGTTTACCCTGAATTATCTGCCCCGGGTTAATGAATTGCGATGAGACTCGATTGTGGCCGGATAGTATCCGGTATTTTTTTACTTGTCAGCCTGATCTTATTTTCCTCGCCCTTAAATGTTGTTGCTGAAGAAAATTACAGTTTTGACACAGAGGAGTTCGAGCCCAAGAAATTTGAATGGGGGGGGTATGCGGATATCAAGTGGGAACATATTGATCTGAATACCGACAGTGCGCTCTATAGGCTCAACTTTCATAAAGACCCTCAAAGCGCCATCGACCGTTTTACCGGTGCACTGCAACTGGAATACAGCTACAAGAAGGGTATCGGAGCCTTCAATGGGGTGCTGCGCGCTGAAGCCAGCCGGGATGATATCGGCTGGTCGGATACTGCAGATGTTTTTGAAGCCAACCTGAGTCTCAAGCCGAAGCCGTTTGTCACCGTTGATCTGGGGAAAAAGGTTTTCAAGTGGGGCAAGGGATATGCCTGGAATCCGGTGGGGTTTATTGATCGGCCCAAAGATCCCAGCAACCCCGAGGAGGCGCTGGAAGGATATATCGGTGCCGGCGTTGATTTAATAAAGAGTTTGGACGGATCTTTACAGACCGTGGCTCTCACGACTGTAGTCCTGCCGGTGTGGGAGGATGTTAATGAAGATTTTGGTGAAGTGAATCATGTAAATCTTGCCGCCAAACTTTACATGTTCTATCGGGATACGGATATCGATTTCGTGGTATTCAGCGGCAACAGCCGTTCGACCCGCTATGGTGTCGATTTTTCAACAAACCTGGCCTCGAACTTTGAAATCCACGGTGAATTTGCCTATCTGACCGATCTTAAGCAGAATTATCTTTCTGAAACAGGGACATTAACTAAACGCGAGCGCTATATCAAAAAATACCTGCTGGGTCTACGATACCTGACCGAAAGCGATCTCACCACAATCATTGAATTTTATCACAACGGCGCCGGTTTCTCAGAATCGGAACTGGATCGTTTTTATCAACTGGTTGCCGATGCGGACACTCAACTGCTCAACACAGGAATAGACACCCTTTTCCAAACCGCTAAAAACATATCGAATATGGGATACGGCAGCCCCCAGGTGGGGCAAAATTATCTGTATTTCAAAATCAATCAGAAAGATCCCTTTGATATCCTCTACTTCACCCCGGGATTGATCACCATCATTAACCTTGACGACCAGAGCTATTCCGTCGGCCCTGAAATGCTATATACAGGTTTTACCAACTGGGAAATTCGGTTGCGTTTTACTTTTCTAAACGGTGATAATTTCACCGAGTTCGAGGAAAAACAAAACGAAAACAAGCTTGAGTTCCGAGTACGGTATCATTTTTAACTTTGATTCTGTTAATTAACTATGTCGTGAATATCCTTATTTATCTTTGACCGATAGTAACTCACTTTGGAATCATTGGTCATGATCATGTCGAGCTGTCTGGTATGCAAAGTCAGGTAACCTAATATTTTCAAACGTTTTTTCATGAAATCCTTTTCATAATCCTCCAGGCGTGCAATCAGGCTGTCTTCCTTTACATGTGTCCTAAAGCCGTACTTCTCCAATATTTCCGTTACAAAAATGATCCTTCTTCGCTTCCTCCGATAGTCCGCGGCGCCACCCTTGTATTGGAAACTGATATAATTTTCACTCGATCTATCACTCACAAGGGTCTCCACGGTGGAGAAGTGAAAGCCGAGTCTTGAAGTTAGACTGCAATAGTTTTTTGAGATCATAAAATAATTCCGGTCCGCATACTGTGAACGCATGCCCGGAACCAACGCAGTATTTGCGGTTGCCTGGAACATGACCGACATAAATCCCTTCCCGTCAATGGGTGGTGGGCCTGCCCAGGGCACGACTGTAATCCCTTCCCACAGGGCCAGCATGGGAATTGAGCCTATATTTTCCAGTTTTACATACTTTCCCTCAACTTCCTCATAAAACCCGTCGTCAAGATTAAGGACCCACCACTGCATGGGCACCTCACATAGAAGTTGTTTGCTTGAACGCTCAAGGAAATGATGGTCTTTCCCGAATCTGAACATCTCTTCCACCGCCTTTTCATGACAGAAGCGGGTGATATCATGGAAGGTTATGCAATTAGCGGGTCTAAATTCGGGCGCCTCGGGATCCAGAAGATTTAAAGGAATTATAAGCCGGGAAGCCCTACTCAATGCTTCAAAAACCGGGCTTCCTTCCATAAGGTTTTTAAATTTTTTCATCTTTTTTAAAAGATCGTCCATACGACCCTTATAGACACGTAAGGAATCAGCATCAACAGTGACTATCTGGCCATTTTTAAGTTTATCAATGGCTTCTTTCAGGCCAAAAAGTGCAGGCACATTGAACTCTCTCAACACATTACCAAGATGTCCTGCAATGCTACCCTGTTCTGTAACAACAGCGGTCGCTCGATTAAGTAGTGTGGCCCACCTGGGCAGGGCTTGGGCCGTCACAAGGACGGCCCCTTCAGGAAAACGAAAGGCATCAATATCCTTTCTTAAAACGTAAACCGGACCTGCCGCGGCCCCGGGGCTGGCAGTCATTCCTCCCTGAAGGAGAACCGAATCTGTCCTCTCCTCGATCTTTTCTTGATCTCTAAGTTTCTGCTGGACCTCCGTCTTTTGCAAAGGCCGGCACTGCAGGAGTGTGATAGAACCGTCTGCCTCAATGGCCCATTCAATATCCTGCGGAGCACCATAGTAATCCTCCAGTCTTACCGCCAATCGTGCAAGTCCAATGGCATTCTCATCACTCAAGGAGGGAAGATAGCGTTCTTCATCAATCATGTTAAGCCGGCAGACACCTTCATCAGCATAGCGCACGAATTTTTGCTCCTTGACGTTGATGTCCTTTCGGATGATCTTTATCGGATCACCCCTGGATGCAACAAAAAAATCCGGGTTAGTACTGCCGTCAACGACCGATTTGGGAAGACCCCAGGCCGAGTTAATGACTATTACATCATCCCTGATTCTCATGGGGTCTCTTGAATAAACGACACCTCCGGCTACCGCATCAACCATGCATAGACACCCAACACACATGGCCACATCTTCATCACGGATACCCCGGTTAAGTCGATAGGCCATGGCCGGCACGCCGTATTTGCTGGCAACAATCTCTTTGTAGGAATGGAGCAAATTTTCTTCGCTCACATTGAGTTCTGAACGATACTGGCCTGCGAAAGATGTTCCTGCAAGGTCTTCCCCTAATGCACTGCTGCGCATTGCAACGGTAGGGCCTTTTTCTGCCTCCCCCTTTAAAAGACTATAGTTTTCCAGGATATTCCGCTCAAGGTGTTCCGGAAGTGATGATCCAATGATAAGCTGTTGAATGCCTGCGCTGAGGTCGTAAAGTTTATCAACCCTGTCTACATCAGTGGCCTGAATGCGTTTATCTATTTCCGCCTGGAGTTCATTTTGCTCCATAAACCGATGGTATGCCTGTGCCGTGATTACGAATCCATCAGGAACTCGCAATTTAATCCGATTTCTTATTTCCCCAAGGTTTGCAATTTTGCTACCCGCCTGATCCGCCAAATTCCTGTCCACATCTCGAAGAGGAAGAACCAAAGGGCCTTCTTTAGTTGCAGTTTTGGGATAAATAAGTGGATTTATTCTCTTTTGTATTTCTTTGAACTTCCCATAGAGAGCTTCATACTTCCCCTCGCTCAGTTCGTTCAAATGCTTGACGATCTGGAAGACATTGGTAGAAACGCTGGTACTTCTGGATCTGACAAAAGACATCCCAAAAGGCCACGTCCCCCTCAAGGCCTCCTCCATCTCCGCCATGATTTCCAAGGCCTTGTTATTTGCATTTAATAGCAGCTTAAACTGGTGGTATCTAGCTTTGAAGGCCGTACGCAGTTCTTCAACATTAGCAGACTTTTCAATTTCCCTCTTAGAAAAAATACTTTTAAAAAATATGGAAATTTGTCCCATGAGATCGCACTGTATCTAAAAAAAGGACAAAGGCGCGGGGAAAGCAATCTGCCCTTGGCCTTTTTAAAGGAAATACCTTCGATTTTTGATTTTAGATGTATTTATCAATACCCAATCTTTAATCGCCAACCGAAAATCAAAAAGGGTCAGTGTTCAAGCCTAAGCCCCCATCCCTCAAACATGAACATAATGGCAAAGCCGTACCACAGCGTATAAGCCACATAAAAAAATAATGAGAATATGACAACGCCAAAACGGTCACTAATCTTTAGAGGCTCAATTTTATAATAGTTATAAGATGACTCCACGGCCTTATTAACAACCAGGGTAATAACCTTGGCCTCTTTAAATTTTTTCTGATTTTTCAGCGCCTTAACCATCTCCTTAAACGCCTCCCACCAGTTAAAAAGCGCATGTCTCTCATTGTAGCCGTATCTTTCTGAAACCTTCTTTCCATCATTGTGATACATGGCATCAGCATCAGCAAGACAGCTTTCCAGGATTTTGCCCAGGTTACCGGTTACCTTAAGCCGGGCCTCCGTTATGTTTGTTCTGGCTCCACCCTTTTTAAAAAGTAAAGCTGTTTGTTTTGCCTGGTTTATATCCGCCATTGTTAGTGTTGCGCTTACTTCCGTGCCAATGAATTTGCCGGTTTCTACCCTGACCTTCGGGATATAGTAGGCTGAGCCCTTTGATATGGAGTTATACAGGGAATCCAAGTATTGTAGGGCGTTTTGCCCCTTGAAAACAGGCGAAAACATTATAATAAATACGACCGTAAAGGCCAGCATCATTCCAACGCCACCAAAAAACTCTTTCTTATGCGCAATCATCTTCTCGCCTCCTCTCCCTTAAGCACACCAATATTTTTAAAGAATGTACCGATAACCCAGATCCCAAATCCCCCGAGAACAATAAAAAAGGCCCACACACCTATGCTTTCCAAGACGGCTCCTACCTGATTTGATATGGGAATCACATCCATTTGTCCAAGCTTTGCAGGAAGGGCAAAAATTCGGTTGATAAAACCGGCCAGCACAGCCATAGCGTAAAAGCCTCGAATTGTGATCCCGGGAACCACCTTGGTGACCATAGCGCCGATCTGGATCCCGAGTAAAGATCCCAAAAGCATGCCCATGGCCAATGTGTAGAAGATAAATCCGTAGATTGCGTACTGGCTTATTGATGCATAGCCTGCCGTGAAGATGATCTGAAAGATATCTGTTCCCACTGTGGTCATGGAAGAGACGCCCAACATATATACGAATATAGGGAAGGTCAAAAAGCCGCCGCCAACCCCCATGATACCAGCTGCGAGTCCAACAAGTGCGCCGCTGAGCACCAGAAATATCCACGAAATACTCCTGCCGCCAGGAGCAAAGTCGTAATCAAAATTAACCATGGGGGGTATCTTCATAGACTGAAGTTTCTGTGGCAGATTTCCCATCTCTGCGCCTTCTATCTTTGCTCCGGGAACATCATCAACCGGCCGATGTTCTTCTTCAAATGTATCACCCCCTCCGTGAGGGGCAGCAATCTCTCCCCCGGACTTCCTCGCTTTAAGGAAGTCGAACATGGCATAGGCCCCCAAGAAACCCAACATCAGGGAATATATGCTCGTAATAAAGGCGTCACTGAGCACTGGATTGATCTCGTAGAGGACGCGGTTGATCACCCCGCCGATTGTCGCACCTATAACCGCCCCGATCAAAAAGACCACAGCCAATGGCACAGAGACGTTTCCCAGCTTCCTGTGGATAACGCTTCCCATTATGGCCTTTGCAAAAATATGGAAGAGGTCTGTTCCAACTGCCAGTATCCCTTTGATGCCTGCACTCATCAGGGCAGGGGCAATGACAAACCCACCGCCGGCACCTATACAGCCCGTGATGAGACCTGCTACAAGTCCAATGAGTATTGATACAATAAAGATGCCTGTCGAATAAAAGGCCGGACTATATGCCTTTTTGCCTCCTAATATCTCTGGAAGGGTCCCTCCAATCTGTTCAGCAAATGCAATGCCTCCCAATATAACGGGAAGGGTAAGCAAACCGAGTATAATCAGCCGCCTTCTGTCCCCAAGAATAGTATTGGAAATATTAATCTCCCATCTCGCATGGGCCTTTGCGCCCATCATCATAAACATGCCCCACTGTTTCAAGAAATTCATTTCAACCCAGCTCCTTTCTGCTTGACAACCTATTCATTGACATTTATTAGAATCTCCGCCATAGCCAAATCCTTATTCATCTGATTCAGCACTCTTTGTAAATCTTATTTTTTCCGCCTGTATCATTTTTTTCTTATGGGCATCCTGGATCTTATATAAAAGCTCATCAATATTTATGGGCTTCATAAGGTAGTCAAAAGCCCCAAGTTCCATTCCTTCTAAGGCCACCTCCAGACTTGCATGGCCGGTTAGCATGATTATCTCAATAAGGGGATAACGCTTTTTAACCTCTCTCAGCGTCTGAATGCCGTCCATTCCCGGCATCCTCACGTCCAAGACCAGGACATCTACAGGTTCCCGGACTAGCAGTTCAAGGGCCTCCTCGCCGCTTTTGATCCCCGTGACGTTCACATCTCGTTTTTTCATGCGTTTGAGCAACGTTTCCAAAAAGTCCAATTCGTCATCCACGAAGAGGACGTTCAAACCATCCACCTGCCTCACCTCCTCAAACTTACAGCTTCTCTTATCTTTTCCAAAAGTTTTTCCAGCTCGCAGGGCTTTGTCAGATAATCGAAGGCTCCATATTCCACCCCTTCCTTCGCCGCCTGTTCCGAACCGTGACCTGTCAACATGAGAATGGGCATATCCGGATCCATTTTCTTAAAAATCTTAAGCACCTCAATGCCATTCATATCTTCCATCTTGAGGTCCAGAACAGCTATATCAAAATCCTGCTTGCGGAGCGCCTGTATACCCTCTGTCCCGCTAAGACTCTTTGTCACGTTTATATTTCTCTTGGCTAATCTATTTGAAATGACATTCACGTAGCCCACTTCATCATCTACTAAAAGCAAATTGATTCGGTCCGGTCCGGCTTTATTATTTTTTGACATGATCTTTATCCATGATGACTCGTGATGGGGTCTTTTTCAGTATTACACAAATGACAGTTTGTTCAGCCTATGCCTTTCTTTCTAAGTCGTAGCAACAACCTCTTGTTCATGTTCTTCTTTCTTCATGGACAACGGGATGCGGACAAGGAAAGTCGTCCCCACATTCACGGTACTTCTAACCTCTATTTTTCCTTCCATCTTCTTGATAATACCGTAACATATGGACATACCCAATCCGGTACCTTTTCCAACTTGTTTGGTGGTAAAAAACGGATCAAAGATTCGACTCAGGTTTGCCTTGGGAATGCCGGGACCGTCATCCTTAACTCTCACCACAACATGATTCTCTTCCGCTTTGCTCGATACTTCAAGGGTGCCGCCGGTTT
The DNA here is from genome assembly GCA_964594355.1 of uncultured Desulfobacterales bacterium. Classification (GTDB taxonomy): domain Bacteria; phylum Desulfobacterota; class Desulfobacteria; order Desulfobacterales; family JAUVVS01; genus JAUVVS01. The sequence goes on along the minus strand of CAZQOH010000002.1, from coordinate 4,629 downwards.
TTTCCATGGCATCAAGGGCGTTATTGATCAAATTAAGAAAGACCTGCTGCAACTCTGATTGCGAAAGTTCTAAAAAAGGCAGATCATCTTGAAAATTTGTGTTTATTGTCACGTTACTGTATCTCGCTCTTTGTTCCGAGATAGCCAGCAGTTCCTCCAGCAAGTGATTAAGATGGACTTCCTGAACGGTCGAATCGGTCTTCCTGGCGAAGCTTAATAATTTATAGGTTATTTCCTTGCAGCGTATTCCCTGGGTACTAATCTGTTTCAACGCCCTTTGGAACTCATCCAGGTTCTTCCCTTCCTTAAACTCCTCCTCTTCCAACAAATCCCCGATCCACCCTGCTTCTTCAACCATAATGGCAACGGGATTGTTGATTTCATGGGCTATTCCTGCGGCCAGTTCCCCCACTGATGCAAGCTTCCCTGTTTCAATAATCTGTTCGTCCATCATCTTTCTTTCTTTATCCATCTTGGCAACACGGAAGGCCATCCTTGTGGAAAGCAAATAAGCCATGCTCGTAATGGCAAGACCGCCAAGTAAAATAATTACAAACGCCACCTTCAATGCTTTTCGGAAATCAGAAAAGGCATCCGAAACCCTCTGCTGTAATACCAAAAGCCAGTCCCCGTCTTTTAGAAAGGCTGCCACATAAATTGCCTTGTTGCCGGACTCATCCTTTCTCTCTATGATCTGGACGTCATCCTTTTTCTCCAGTTCGGTATTCATGAATTCCAAATACGGCCCTTTTTCCGGCATGACGTTAAAAATTGGTTTTGTCTGCAACCTTCCTACCCCGTTCAGTATAAAGGCAAACCCTGTTTCCCCGACACGGATGTTCCCCACAAGATTATTGAAGGCCACAAAGTCGATTGTAGCCCTTAATATCCAGGACTCTCCCTCCCGGTTATCTCTTACCGCTACTATGAAGTGAGGAAGGCCGCGAAGACCCATAAAAACATCACTTATAACATGCTCATTCTTCATAGCGTTCTCAAACCATTTGGCGGTTGAATAAAGGGCCTTTCCCAGTTTAAAGGGTCCGGCATAGGCGACCTGAAGTCCCTGTGAGTTGATTACACCTAAATCCACAAAGACAGGACCATATCCTTGCTGAAGAACTTCCAGTCTGTCCCGCAAGAAGGATTCATCACCCAGATCTTCAAAGTCGAAGGTCTTGGCCATGACCCGGATATCGCCGAGTTTTTCTATTAAAAAGCTATCGATATTCTGTTTATGTTTCAGGACTAACTCTGCCAGATGGGCGTGAATTTTTTCATGATAGGATCTGTTGAACTGGTAAAGAATGATCCCGCTGACCAGGATCATGGGCGTGATAGAAACACTGATAATGATAAAAATTCTTTTCCTGAAAAATGAAGGGTAATCTGTGATTTTTGTCTCTTTACTTTTGCGCATAATCGACACTACCTTTCAAATATTCTTTCAGAAAAGATTTATTTAGAAATCAGATGAATAATGCCATTTCATCAGATAGTATAATAATATTTGGAATGTATGTCAATCAAGAAGTTGCCTTATCATTCAACAATTCATACTATAAATCGCGTATCCAGATCATAATATCAATGGTTGCGATTTAGAAACGACACTTTTTATGATCTCATAAAGTTTTGACTATGTTTCCTCATACATATATTTCATGGACTCTAGGAATTCAAGTATACCATACGTATCATTTTCCGGCGTTGGGCAATATGGTTTGACAATAGTTAAAAATAAGATTTACTTTAATTGACAACGATCATTATACAATATCTGTAATAAGCAAGCCAAACACATGGAGGAATAATCAATGTCCTTGTATATTAATAGGATTAGTAATTTTTATTGCCTATGAATTTGACTCCTAATTTATTTTGTGGTATTATTTTTGGGCAGGTGATGACATGCCCAAGAAATATGCAGAATATAGTTTGAAAGTGATCCTTCGAGATCCGAAAGATGGGCCTGGGAGTCTGATTAATCGATGTAAGGCTCAAGGCTTACAGTTTGTTTTAGGGGGATCGTGCTTTTAACACACAAAGACCAAGATGCTTAAAAATATGTTTATCCAAGGAGGTTATTTCTATGTCTGATAAAAAGAAACAAATAAAGCTCCTCATGGTTGACGATGAAGAAAATTTTCTTAGCACCACTGCAAAACGGCTCGGACGGAGGGATTTCGATGTTACCACCGCCACCGAGGGAAACCAAGCCATCAAGGCTGCAAAAAAAGGTAAGTTTGACTTGGCTATCTTGGATCTGAGAATGCCAGGCATGGATGGAATGGAACTTCTCCAGATCCTGAAGAAGAAGCATAAATACTTAGAGGTGACCATTTTGACAGGTTATGCTTCAGTCGATTCAGCAGTGGAGGCTACAAAGCTAGGTGCATTTTCCTATCTGGAAAAGCCTTATAACTTCGAAAAGCTCTTAGAAGTGCTTAAAGAGGCTTACGAAGCAAGGCTTAGAAAAAAATTTGAACACGATAAAAAGCGAACGGAGGAAATCAAGATTCTAGCTATGGGATCAAGCCCAATAGGTATTCTCAGGTCGTTAATGCGCATAGATGATGATGAGAAATAGAGAATATGGGCGCAAAGGACTTGGCTATTCATTACTCCCCAATATTTGAGTCATTAAGGATATAATGGATCGCTGTAGGAATGCCGGTTACCCGGCACCCCCCGCGCAGGGTCCGAACATATCTCGCGATAGTGATATATCCGATGTTGCCTTCCACATTGTCCCACAACGTCGGCACCCCGAAGTTAAATAGGATTTCGCGGCTCAATACTTGTTCTGAATGTACCCCTATCAACGCTTCAGCCGTGATATTACTGTCACCGCCGCATGACTCGGGGCCGGTGATCTCTACTCCTTCACCGTATGACTCTTTCATTCACGACACCTATCCAGTTTTACCGGCGCTCTCGGGACATCCTATAATCCCCCTGTCAAGAGAAAATTAACACGCCATGACGGCTCTGAGTTTGAAAGGCGTTACACGGATGCCATAAACAACGAGAAAAAAAGCTCAGGCACAATTAGGCACAATTTTAGGCACAATTTTCACATCAATAATACCAATCTCCCTATTTAAATTAATAATTTTTAACCATTTCTTCTTCATCAGGCTCTATACCGTGCGGAAGCCAGAGCGCAGCACCGGAAAAGCCATCAACGTAATAGGCAGTTCATCATAGGCATGGGCCACATCGGGCATACATTTTTCATAGATTTCCCACATTTGGACAATTTCCCCGATTAGTTTTTCTTGTTGGGCCATTTTGTTTCCTCCTTGTTTAATGGTTTACTGATTTTTTTTAATTTTAAAAAGCAGTTACAATTATGCCAACAATAGCTGCTATCATTCCAAGCCCCTGAAGTTTTGTGACTTTGTCTTTCAAAAATATAATGGCCAGTGTTATGGTTACTATCGATAAGGCAGAAGCGATGGGCGTAATCAATATTGCATCGCCGATCGTTAATCCATAATTAACAATTGCGACGGCCCCAGCTTCTATACTGCCCATTAATAAAACCATTAATTTTGTTTTTGTGGTAGCTTTCGTTAGGACAAGCTCTCGTTTGATGAGAAAAGAAAAGAGCAGCAAGAACACAATAATTCCAAACTTCACAAATAGCGTTGTTGTTAGCCATCCAATTTTTTCAGATATAACTTCACTGATATTCCAAAAAACGCCAAAGAAAAAGGCGCCCAAAACGGTTTCTTTAATGCCGAGTGAAAGTTTAAAACTATGATTTTTAATATCACTCCAATTTAAGGATGCTAAAGTGACGCCAGAAATAATCATGAAGACACCTAAGGACTGAATTGTGGAAAGCCGCTGACCCATAAATATAAAAGCAAACAGCATTGTGAATACAGCCCATAGATTCATAGTTGCGGCAACAATCGATACATTGCCTATCTCAAACCCCTTGAAAAAAAATAAGTATCCAGCAGAATAAACAATTGCTGCGATTGGGAGCAAAATGATTACCAAAATAGGGACGTTGAGGTTTATTGTGAATGCGAATAAAAGCAGAAGGACAGATATTAAACCTGCCAGTTGTGACCAAAAGAAAGATTTAAAAGGTCCTATCTGTTTGGAATAAACACCTCCTAAAAAGTCGTATATTCCCCATCCAAACATACCTGCTATTCCAGATAAAATACTTAAAAGGGCTGTACTCATGATTGTCGTATGCCTTCTTTTTGATACTATTGTATACTCAGTCTAACTGGATTTAGCTGAGCTGTAAGAGCCTACCCTAATTACACATACACTGGGTGTCAATGACGCCCGGTGTATATTTGATTCCCTACCACTTGGCGACCACTTTTTATTTTAGCAGTCCTTTTTCATGTAACAGTTTCATTACTATGGCAATCTTTGTTTATAACCCTGTTACGGCTGCTAAAATTCAGATATATTGAGAATATCCACACACAGGTCAATGGATATTTAAAATTTAAAAGGTATTACAACTACCGTATATGGGATTAACAATCTTGTCAATTGAGTGAGGGTTGACAAATCCGGCATTTCGTCAAATGCTGGATTTCTTGCCTGAACGTTTACCCAGTTTCATCAATAATCTATAGCAAGTTTCTTTTC
>CAZQOH010000001.1:0-36250 GCA_964594355.1 uncultured Desulfobacterales bacterium | reverse complement strand
AACCCTCTCTTATTTTAATGCCTGATTTGTCCAAAACCTTTTGAAGACATACACCTGGCACTGCACCAGATGTCAAAAACCTCGCGGTTTCTGCCACTGGTGAGCTTATCATTATGTATAATTTAATTCTAAATATTTTGAATGAATGTCTGAACGGACATTATTTTTACGAAAAAGGAAAAAAAATTGCTGTCAGACAAAATTAGAGATCTTGCACATTCCACTGGGATAGATGTGTTAGGATTTGCTGAAACATACACCTTCTCAGATTATCTATTGACCCATTCTAGAAGAACAGATCCAAAGTTATCTTTACAGGACGCAAACACAATTATTATTGCAGGTATCTATATCGGTGGATTAACCCTTCCAGCCTGGAAAAATCCTTGGTATGGCAGAACTAGCAGACTCTATCTTTCAGAGTTCTTTCTTGATGTCGTAAAACCACTTGAACCGATTGTGAATCTTCTAAAAAATGAAGGCTATCAAGCAATTGTTTGTGATGGTTCCGCGAAAGAAGGATCTATTCTCCCATTAAAACTTGCTGCGATAAGAGCAGGTTTAGGATGGCAAGGCAAACATTCCTTACTCATATCAAAAAAGTATGGAACGTTTTTAGCTCTTGGAGGAATTATAACAAACGCCGATCTTGAGCATAACACCAAAGAGGAATCAAACCGATGCCGCAACTGTGACGAATGTCAAAAAGCCTGTCCTTTAGAAGCGCTTGATCAACCATATATATTGAACTTAAAAAATTGTATGTCATATCTATTACAGATTGAAAATTTAACAAAAAAAATGCAAATAGTTATGGAGAATAGGATAGGTGATTGTGAGATATGTCAAGAAGCCTGTCCATGGAATAGAAAACACCTTGATAATCCTTTAGCAACGAACATAACAAAAAAGTTTCAGAAAAAAATCAAAGAGTGGGAAAATTTTTTTTACCTACCCCATTTAGTTGAAGTATCTGAAAAAAGATATATTAAAAGGCTTGCTCATCTTAACACAAGCATTCCTTATAAAATATTCCATCGAAATGTTCTTATTGCAATGGAAAGAGCTACAAAGATGAGAGATGCTTAACAAATTAATCCATGGCACAAAAAAGCTGTATAGTTGATTTCAGCTTTATGTATAAAAATGGGGTCATAAATGAATTTAGAAATAAGCCTTGAAAATAATGATATTGAAACAAATGAGGTCATAGAGCTTTATAAAGCAAATGGCTGGTCATCAGCTGAAAAACCAGAACTGTTAATTCCCGCTCTTAAAAATTCTGACTCAATAGTTACAGCTAGAATTTCAGGAAAACTTGTTGGAATTGCTAATGCTTTATCTGATGGTTATTTAGTAGTCTACTATCCACATATGCTGGTTCATCCAGAACACCAGGGTAAAGGAATCGGCCGTGCTATGATGGAATGTTTGAAGCAGAAATATGCATCATTTCATCAACAAATGCTTGTGGCAGACGGTAAAGCAATTGAATTTTATAAAAGTTTAGGCTTTAAACGTGCAGGCAAAACAGAGCCAATGTGGATTTATGATGGGAGCGACCATTGATACGAAAGAAATTGATTAATGGTTCTTTAACCGTCCTTTATGGACAAATAATTCTAATTGAGCGTTATCACTCAATTGAGATCTTATGGAGGTGTTGATGAGTTCAATGAAGGTTGCCGTCATGGGCGGAGGAAACGGCTCTCATACAATCGCAGCGGATCTTGCCCTTAAAGGCTTGACTGTGAACATGTTTGAAATGGAACAATTTGCCGGTCGCATGAGGAAAGTATTTGAAACCCGTGAGATTGAAATGTCGGGAGTGGCAGGGGCTGGAATAGGCAGATTGAATATTGTAACAACCGATATCAGTGAAGCGGTTGAGGACGTCGAAGTTGTCTTTATTCCTCTTCCGGGATTTACGATCGCCACCTATGCCAAGCTTCTGGCTCCTCACCTCACGGAAGACCAGATCGTTGTGATAATGCCCGGTACACTGGCGGCTCTTGAGTTTCGAAAAACACTTCGATCCAATGGAAACCATAAGAATATCGTTATCGGTGAAACAGGAGGACTTCCTTTTGCAACCCGCCTGATTGCCCCGGCTGTCGTTAAGACGTTTCATATTCGATCGGTTTGCGGTCTTGCCACTATCCCCGGAAATATGGGTAGCATCGTATATAGTAAGATAAAAGAGTTATATTCCTTTGATCTTAAGAAGACGGTGGTTGAAACAGGTTTGGGTCATCTGACCCCTCTTCTTCATCCTGCCGGCTCTTTGCTTAATGCCGGACGTATCGAGAGATCCCATGGAGAATTTTACATGTACGAGGAGGGAATGAGCCCTTCGGTTGTGAGGGTTATGGAATCTTTAGATAAGGAGCGGTTGGAAATAGGTGAAAAGCTGGGGATTCAATTACCAACAGGTGTGGATATGATGGTTGAATCAGGATACGGTCCCAGAGGGACTCTTTGGGAATCATTGAATGGAAGCGCGGGGCTTACACCGGTCAAGGGGCCGGACTCTCTAGAGAATCGATATGTGACTGAAGATATTCCATACGGTCTTGTGGCATGGGCCGCTTTAGGTGATGCAGTCGGCGTCGATACGCCGATTATGGATGCCTTTATCGAGATCGGAAATGCTATCATGGGTAAGAATTGCCGGGAAGAGGGACGAAACCTAGAAAAGATGGGATTAAATGGGCTAAATATAGAACAGATCAAGACCTATCTCGAAAAGGGGAAACGGTCTTGAGATTGAAGATTGAGGATCTATATATTCCTTAATCAAGCATCAATGAATTTATCTTAAAGCCGATTGAAGCTTCAGGCAGAAAACATCTTTCAATCACTTTATTCAAAATAATAAAGTCCACAATCGATTTCGCTGTATTAGTCGGAATCGGGATCGTCGGCATACGTCCGTTTGGCCTTGCCCCGATCGCCTAATATTGCCTGAACGACATCGATATTGTTGGGCGGGCAGCCCTTGGCGTGACGGTCGCCGCGCCGATCTTTGGGCGTGCATTTATCGCCCACCGTGACAACACCTTTGGCCGCGCCTTCCTCGGGAAACTCGGCCCCGCCGGTCAATATGGATATTTTCTCCAGATAATCCAGATTACCCTCGCCATCGAGTTGGTTAAGAACGGAATAAACAGTATTGCGGCAGCCGGTACAGGTTTCTTCCCCGACAATCAGCTTGAAACCGTTAACCGTAACCTTGGGTGCCGCCTCGGAAGCCCTGACGAAACGACGTTGGACCGATTCGACCGATTCTCCCACGACCTCAATGGCTGCCGGGTCCATAATCCCCAAACCGCGTTCGGCCGCATTGACGGTCAGCTTCAAATCTTCCGGCTGGTAGCCGATAATCAGCCCGCAAATGGTATCGGCCGCAACCAGGTCCCGGCTGGCCAAAATCAAATCCATCTCGACCGGATCGCCGTAGATGGGGGCCATGCCTTCCTGGCAGATGATGGCGTCGACGATGGTTAGAGACGGTTTGACCGCAGCCATTAAGTCGATGACCGCATCATATAATCCCTGCTGGTGAAATGCCCGCTTGGTTTTGTCGGGCAGCAGGCCTTTCAGTTTTTTAATCGAACAGGTCATCTCGGTCTGATCATGGGTCTTTAAAACCGGAACGGTGATAATGGCGTCGGCCCGTGCCACGGTTTCCCAGACCGGCATGGGGTCAAATATCAAACCGCCGCCGGGAACGGACAGTTTGACCGTTTTGTCCTCTTTGAGATTGACCACTTCGTAGCCCAGGTCCCTTAATTCAGCATGCCCCGATTCTTTAATGACCTTTTCGCAGTCCACGCCCACGGCTGAGGATTCAGCGATGATCGGCCGTGCGCCAGCCGCTTTGACCACGTCGGCTACGGCTCGGCTGACCTCGGGCCAGGTGCAGGTCCCGGTCTCCTTGTCGGCTGGGGCGGCCACCCAGGAAGGGTTGATTAAAACTATTTGACCCGAATTGACCAGGTCATCCAGGCCGCCGATTAAATCGATGCTCTTGCGCACGGCGGCCAGCACGGCGTCGTAATCAGGCCGCATCCCGGTCTTGACGATGCTCACTTGACTCTTTGACATATCTCCTCCAATCGTTTGGGAATTTCGCCTATAGCAACTTTCCATTGGGTTATCGGTTAGGTGATGATTATGTGCGTCAACTCAATTAGATATCATTATACGCTTTGATGTACTTTCATTCATTTGCTCATCTCCTCCTTTTGAAGTATTCAAGTAAGAAAAGACACCTTTTTTTGTTCCAGGATCACAAATCATCCACATACTTTTTCACCTCGGCAATTTGACTGATTCTCTCCTCCGCAATGCGATCGGCTGCTTGATAAGTCGGCAGCCGGTCGCGGTCGGCGATTTCAAACACACGCTGCATGTTGTCATAGACGCGGGCCACTTTGGTCTTGCCGCGCTCATCGCTGACCCCACCAACCCCCAGGCGATCCGTATCATAGATGGTACCGCCGGCGTTGGCAATGTAGTCCGGGGCATAGACCAGTCCCATTTTCTCTATCCGATCGCCGTGGCGCTCTTCGACCAGCTGATTGTTGGCGGAGCCGCAGATGATTTTGCACTTCAGACGGCTGAGGGTATCGTCATTGATGACTTTTCCCAGGGCACAGGGACAAAAAATGTCGCAGTCGACATCATAGATGGCCTCGACCTGCACGGCGCTGGCCTCGAAACGCGCCGTTATGGTCTCCACTTTGGCAGGATCGATGTCCGTGACGATCAACTTGGCGCCGAGCTCGTGGAGTTGCTCGACAACGTTGTGACCGACCGCCCCCAGCCCCTGCACCGTTACGGTTTTCCCCTCCAGGCTGTCCGAGCCATAGACGCGGTTGCAGCAGGCCTGCATGGCGCGGATGGTACCATACGCTGTCATGGGGGCGATGTAACCGGCCCCGCCTAAATAGGTCGGTAGAGTGACGACGTGCTCGGTTTCCATGCGGATGTATTCCATATCTTGCAAGGTGGTGCCCACATCTTCGCCGGTGATGTATTTGCCGCCCAGACGATTGATGAATTTCCCTAGAACCCGGAAGATTGGCTCACGGTCCTTGCGTTTGGGGTCGCCGATGATGACCGCCTTTCCCCCGCCCAGATTCACCCCGGCGGCAGCGTACTTGTAAGTCATTCCGCGTGCCAGCCGCAGGGCATCCTCGATAGCATCCAGCTCGCTGGGATAATCCTTCCACATGCGGCAGCCGCCGGTGGCGGGACCCAGGGTTGTGTCGTGGATGGCGATAATGGCCTTGAAATCAAGCGCCTTGTCCTGGCAGAAAAATAGATTCTCGAAGTCGTATTTTTCCATGTATTCGAAGATGGATTCCATGGTTCACAAACCTCCTTTTTGTAGTTTCATGTGAAGCCTCCTGCTCAATGATTTCCTACGGATAACAGTCCGTATTTTTCAATGTTGGTATCGGCCAGTGCCTGAATTTTTTCGATCTTGATCTGTCCCTGCTCGGAGTCAAACAGGTGCCGATATCGTTTTTGCTTTGTCAGATAATCAGCGACCGGAATTTTGCGCTTAATTTTGCGAACCGCGGTGATTTCTCCGTTTTCTTTTTCAAACAGCGGCACCAGCCCGCTGTTGACACCCAGCCGGCCGATTTCAAGCGTCAGATGTGACGGAAAGCTCCACACCGAGGGGCAGGGGGTGTCGATCTGAATATAACGCGGCCCGTGGTAGGTCATGGCTTTTTTTATTTTATTCTTTAGATTGCCCAGATAGGCAATCGATGCGGTGGCCACATAAGGAATACCATGGGCCGCAATGATCTCGGGAAGATCCTTTTTCATCTCGACTTTGCCCATGGATTGCCGGCCGGCCGGGGCTGTTGTGGTCGCCGCCCAGACAGGGGTTGCTCCGCTGCGCTGGCCGCCGGTATTCATATAGGCGCCATTGTCGACACATATATAAAGGACATCATCGCCGCGCTCCAGCATCCCCGAAAGGGCACCAAATCCGATATCAAACGTTCCGCCATCCCCGCCGATAGCGACCACTCGGGTGTGGTCTCGCCCCTGAGCTCGCAGGGCGGCGACGATACCGGTGGCAACTGCCGGAGCATTTTCAAACACGTGGTGTATCCAGGGCACCCGCCAGGGTGAGAAGCCATAGGGCGAGGTAAAGGTTTCCAGACATCCGGTGGGTGAAACCACGATCACATCATTTCCGGTTGCCTCCAGAATATGCCGAACCCCCAGCGCCATACCGCAGCCGTGACATGCTCGATGGCCGGAGACAAACAGCGATTCTTTTTGGGTTTTCTTTTTGACGGTCATTTGTTTCTCCTTCGCCTAAGATACAATGGTCGAGTCGAGGTCCACCCACTCCGGTTCGGATAACACCTGTCCTGAGCGGTGAATCTCCTCGGTGCGCGCAACCAGTTGGTGAACCGTGTGGGTATTGATTTCACGTCCGCCGAGTCCGGCAACGAAATCAACCACCATGGGCGCTTGCGGCCGGCCGAATAATTTAGCCTTCAGATCAAGACCGATCGGGCCTTCGCTGCCCATGGAAAAGCTGGCGTCCATCACGGCGATAACTTTGGCACCCTTTACGGCTTGCCAAATCTCCTCGTGCGGGAATGGCCGATAGCATCTGATCTTGAGCAGGCCGACGTTTTTGCCGGCGTCCCACAGCTCGTCAACAGCATCCTTAACCGAACCGGTGACAGATCCTATCGCCACCAAAATAACTTCGGCACCGTCGATACGGTAGGCTTCGATCAGCCCGCTGTTATCACGGCCGGTCAGCGCCGATACCTCATCCAGGATTTCCTGGATTCGGGATTTTCCTTCGGTCATGGCTTTGTGAATCGCATATTTGAATTCCATCATGGCATCCGATTCGGCATAGGAGCCCCAGGTTTTCGGCATGGCCGGGTCCAGATAATGCTCGGGAGCAAATGGCGGGAGAAAATCATCGACAGCCTGCTGGTTGACGAACTGCACCCGCTCGTAAGAATGGGTCAGTACCCAGCCGTCCATGCACAACATGACCGGTAGCATGATGTCTGGATCCTCCGCGATTTTGAAGGCCGCTAGATGCATGTCATAGGCTTCCTGGACACTTTCCACGTAAAATTGTATCAGGCCGGCATCCCGCAGGGACATGCTGTCCTGGTGGTCTACCTGGATGTTGATCGGCGCCGATACCGATCGGTTCACACCGGTTATTACAAACGGCAGGCGCATGCCCGTACTGGCGTATAGTACTTCGGTCATCAGTAACAGCCCCTGGGAAGATGAGGCCGTATAGCTGCGGCTGCCTGCGGCCGCTGCGCCGGCCAGCACACTGGCTGCTGAAAACTCGGATTCGACTCTGACGTACTCGGCATCGATATCGCCATCGGCTACCATTCTGGCCAGACCCTCGACAATATGCGTTTGAGGGCTGATGGGGTAAGCCGAAATAACATGGGGTCGACAGGCCTTTACCGCCAGTGCGACGGCTTCAGACCCCTCTACCACTCTGATGTTGTCCATGGTTATTTTTCCTCCGGTAATATTTGGATGGCCACAGCCTTGCACTCATAGGCGCAGATGCCACATCCTTTGCAAAAATCATAGTCGATTTCAAAGCGGTCGTCATTGTGGCGGACGGCGTCATCCGGGCAAACTTCCCGGCATTTACCGCACTGATTACACAATTCCTTATCAATCTCCGGTCGCTGGTCCCGCCACCCGCCGGTCTTGTAATTCAAGGAGGTTCCGCCCTCAACAACTGCGCCTTTTGTCAGTTTCATGAAGTCTCCTTTAAAAATGCGTGGTAACTTTCTGCGACAACCTGTGCATTTTTTTCCCCCAGTTCACCGGGGAATTTACTCCGCACGGCGTTCAACGCGGCTTCCAGCGACAGCTCCCGGCTAAAGCCGGCAAACGTGCCCAGAAGTGCGGTGTTGATAATGGGTCGGCCCAGAATCCTGCGGGCCAGTTCATCTGCGGATATGGTGACGGCATTCGAATTTTCAAGCCCTAAATCAGCCACCGATTTATCCGTATTGATTAAGATCGATCCGGTCTGCTTCAGACCTCCGGCGACATCAACCTCACTGAGAATGGTGGCATCCTGCACGATGACATAATCGGGTGCATGAACGTGGCTACGGGTGCGGATGGGCTGGTCACTGAGCCGGCAAAACGCAACGATCGGTTTGCCGCGACGTTCCCCTCCGCCGCCTAAAAATGGAAATGCCTGGCTGTATTTGCCGTCCTCCAGGGCAGCAATGGCCATAAATTGCGCCAGAACAAGAGAGCCCTGACCGCCTCTTCCGTGTATTCTAATCTCTTTCATTGCCTTCCTCTCCCCATCCCTTAAATGATCTACCACTTTATTTCGGCGGAAACCGAATCTGCTGCCCTTACAACCGTCGCAGCCAGTTCCTTTTCAATGCGCCCCTGGGTCATCGTGAATATGGAACCTGTTACGCTGATGGATGCAATTACTTCACCGCCAGAGCGGACCGGAGCGGCAACACAGCGAACACCTTCGTAGTATTCTTCATTATCGACGGCATATCCCTGTTTGCGAATTCTGGCCAGCTCTGCCATCAGTGCCGGTAGACGCGTAATGGTATTTTTACCATAAGCTTTTAAAGACTTGTTTTTATAAATGCCTTTGACCGCGTCATCGTTTAAGCCGGCCAGCAAAACCTTACCGCCGGCAGCCGCATGCGGATCGGCGGCAAATCCCACATAAGTGGCAAGCGACAGGCCGCTGAGGGTGTCCAGCTTGTCGATATAAACGACCTTATCACCCCGCAGCATCGCCAGATGAACGGCTTCCTGGACCTCCTGGCGTAAGACTTCCAGATGGCGATGGGCAATTTGACGGATGTCCAGATTATCTAAAATTTTACGGCTGATGTCCAGAAATCGAAATCCCAATGAGTACTTTTTGGTGTCCGGATCCTGGGATAGATAATCATGGGGCAGCAGTGTCGAAACCATGTGATGCACCGAACTCGGGTGCAAGTCGAGTAGACGGCTGATTTCCGTCAACTTCAAGCCCTTGGAATGATTACTTAAGATATCAATAACTTTCAGACAGCGTTCGATTGAATTGATTTTCATTTTAATAGCAGTGGAAAATCAGTTATAAATTTTCATAATATGAAAGCGATTTTCATATCTCTATAAAATTTTTTCCTGCCAAGTTTAAATTTTAGAATGTTCAAAAAGTTTCTGGTAGCAAAAAGCCTGGCGGCGTCACATGTTCAGGTGTTTACGTGTTTACTCGTATTTACAGATATACGAGGCGGTCTGTTTCACTTTCAGGTCAAAATTCGAGTTTGCCGGAATGGTGACCGTCTCGCCAGTATTCACGATCCGCCATTCGGATCCCGGCGGCAGCACCTCAATTTCTCCAACGGTTATCGTGAGATGTTCCTCGCTTTGGGTATCGAAAGTGTATGTACCCGGCAAAACTACACCCGCGGTAAATGCCACCTTCTCACGCTCAAACCCCAGGCTTTTAACGTTCCCTTCAAAATACGCGTTCACCTTGATCATGTCATTGCTCCTTGTTCATTGAATATTTGTGGGTCCCCTATTACTAATTTCATAATATGAAAAACATTTTAAAATAATGAAACATATTAAAACTACTTTGGCAAGCCTTTTTTTGAAAATTCACTATTGACATACTTTTTTGTTGGTATTACCCTTTAAGCAAAGTAATACTGCCAAAGGAGAATATAATGCCAAAAATAACTAGCAAAGGTCAGATTACTATACCTCAAGATATAAGGAATAAATTCGGCTTGTTACCGGGAATGGATGTTGATGTTATTACAGAGGGGAATAAAGCTTTAATTGTGAGAAGCAGACGTGAGAATAGATTCATGAAGTGGCTTGGACGTGGAAAAAGTCGCAGTAAAGAGGGCATTGATCAAATGATTGATGAATTTCGCGGTAGAGACGATGAATAGTATCATTATTGACACAAATCCCCTTGTCTATATATATAATGCCATCCCTGATTTCGGTAAAAAGTATGCCAATTTATTGGGAGAACTATCCCCAAAAAACATTCTGGTTATTCCAAAGATTGTATATGGTGAACTTTCGTTGATGTTCGAGGATGTAAAAGAATTAAATGCTTTTTTACGCGACACAGGTATTGTAATTGGCGATATAAAACCGGAAGCATATCTAATAGCTGCCAAACGTTGGAAGATATATAACAAACGCCGTGTAGTAATATGCCAAAGATGCGGAAAAAAACTTAAGAAACTAACCTGTACATATTGTAACTCTGAGATTAAAATTAGACAATATATTCTTACTGATTTTATTATTGGAGCATATGCTCTTCAAACGAAAAGACGAAAGATTGTAACGGGTGATAGAGGATATTACTCAAGCTATTTCCCTGAACTGAATATTATTACCATCGATTAACCTAATTCAGATATCGTCAAGTAGTTGAGTGAGAAATGGTTGAGTTGGAAACAATCATTGAAATTTCGAAAGATTATAATCATCCAAACAATGGGCATCCAATTTTCATACAAATACAAAATATTGACATAATAATAACAACTTAACCACTCAACTACTTAACTGCCTTAGGAGGGCATCATGATACAGTCATCATTTATATCGCAAAGATCACCACAGTTTTCCATTCTTTCTCATGATCAGGTCTATGAAATCCACCGGGCTTCCTTGGAAGTTCTTGAGAAGGTTGGCTATAAAGTTATATGTGAAGAGGCCATTAATCTCCTGAAAAAAGCCGGTGCCCATGTAGACGGGGATATTGTAAAAACGCCCCAGTATATTGTGGAGGAATGTATTCGCCTGACCCCAAAAGGGTTTACTCTGTACGATCGGGAAGGTAATCGTGCATTGGAAGTGGAGGGACGGAAAACCTATTTTGGAACAAATCCGGCCAGCCCAAATACGCGGGATGCCCTGACTTATGAGATCCACCCGACTAGGGTCGAAGATATCGCCAGAGGCGCCCTGATCGCCGATGCCCTTCCTAACATTGACTGGATAATGCCCATGGGGTCTTGCCAGGACGTAACACCGGCTCAGGCAGCGGAACTACATGAATTTGTGGCGGCTGTGACCAATACCCGGAAGCCTATCATTTTCCTCACCTTTTCCTCCAGGGCCCATGAGATTGTATATGATATGGCGGCGGCAGTGGCTGGAGGCATGGATCGACTAAGAGAACGTCCCTTTATTGTAGCTTACCCGGAACCTATTACGCCTCTCGTCTATCCCCAGGATGTCGCAGAAAAAGTCCTTTATACGGCGGGACTGGGTATGCCGGTGATCGGAGGTCCGGCAAATCAGGCAGGCTCGACAAGTCCTGTTACCATGGCCGGAACCCTTGTCCTTACGAATACGGAAAGCATCATGGGATTGATACTGTCCCAGCTTAAAAGACCTGGAACGCCTTATGTTCTGGGAGGTGTCCCAACTGTTATGGACATGGCGACTGGAAATATGACTTTTGGCGCTCCGGAGCTGAGTCTTTTAACAGCCGCCTATGGTGATGTCGCGCGGCTTTATGGCCTTCCCACTTGGGGAACGGCAGGTTGTACCGATGCAAAGACTTTGGATCCGCAGGCCGGTATAGAGAGTGCTTTTTCCTGCCTTACTCAGGCTCTGGGCGGAGTCAACATTATCCATGATGTGGGATATCTCGATAGTGGAATGATCAGCTCCGCGGAAATGCTGGTTATGGGCGATGAAGTGATAGGTATGGTCAAACGATTTCTCCAGGGAGTAAAAGTAAATTCAGAAACATTAGCTCGTGAAATCATAGAAAAAGTCGGTCCAGGTGGTAACTTTCTCCAGGAGGAACACACATATCAGCATTTTAGAAACGAGCATTGGATTCCAACCTTAATGGCCAGGCAAACATTTGATCTCTGGGCTAATGAAGGCAAAAAGACAATGGTTGATCGAATTCAGGAAAAAATCCGGACGATACTGGAAACACATGAGGTTCCTCCATTATCAGATTCAGTCCTTGGGGAACTTAAGCGACTAAGAAAAAAGGGTGAAAAGGAATTAGCCGAAAGTGAAAAAGGTGAGTAACTATAGGTTAGTAAAACACCCAATATTGCCCATTAAGGAATTGGAGGATATTACATGTTATTGGAATAAAACACCTATAAAAGCTAAAAAGGGGGAGGTCATTTCTTCCGCACTTTTTGCAAACGGGGTTAAAATTTTCGGGCACCATCATAAAGATGGAAGCGCTCAAGGTATCTTTTGTGCCAACGGTCAGTGTGCAAAGTGTGCCGTAATTGCAAACGGTATTCCTGTAAAGGCCTGTATGACCGAAGTTGCAGAAAATATGATTATAGAAAGTGTAGAAGGTCTTCCAAAGCTTCCGGAAGTTAATAAAAAACCGAAAATCAGCGATATTGAGCATCTAAAAACGGATGTTTTAATTATTGGCGGAGGTCCGGCCGGTCTTTCCGCGGCAATTCAATTGGGAGAAAACAGCATAAAAGCCCTGCTGGTTGATGATAAAAGCGAGTTGGGCGGCAAATTGGTTTTGCAAACTCATAAGTTCTTCGGATCGGTGGAAGATTCTTTTGCCGGAATGCGTGGAATAGATATCGGCAAAATGCTTACCAAGAAGGTTTTGGAAAATGAAAACATAGAAATCTGGACAAACAGCACTGCTTTGTATGTTTTTAAAGATAAAGCAGTGGGTATCCTTAAAGACGGTGTTTATAAAATAGTTTTACCTAAAATTGTTTTAAACGCCACCGGTGCAAGGGAAAAATTCCTTCGTTTTAAAGGAAATAGACTGGCAGGAATTTATGGAGCAGGCGCATTTCAAACCCTGGTAAATAGAGATATGATTCGTCCCACCGAAAAGCTGTTTATAATTGGCGGCGGGAATGTAGGTCTTATTGCCGGTTATCACGCTTTGCAGGCCGGTATAAATGTTGTGGGACTTGTGGAAGCATTGCCGAAATGCGGTGGATACAAGGTTCATGAAGATAAATTAAAAAGACTTGGGGTGCCGATTTATACATCCCACACCATAAGTTCGGCAAATGGAGAGAAATCTGTTACTTCAATTACGATTGCACAGATCGATAGCAATTTTAAAATAATCGATGGTACTGAAAAAACTTTTGAATGTGACACAATTCTCATTGCAGTCGGTCTGGAATCTGTCAGTGAATTTGCAGAAGAAGCAAAGACAGCAGGATTAAATGTCTATTCCGCCGGGGACGCCATGGAAATTGCAGAAGCTTCTTCAGCAATGTTTAATGGGAAAATTGTCGGACTAAAAATTGCCAAAGAGCTTAGAGCGGATGTCAACGAAATTCCGAAAAGTTGGTATGAAAAAGCGGAAACATTGAAATCTCCAGCCGGCAAAGTTTATAAAACGAGAATTTCAAAATTAAGTGAAGGGGTGGCGCCCATTATTCACTGTAGACAGGAAATTCCCTGTAACCCGTGTATCACTGTTTGCAAAACAAATTCCATAAAGATTAAAGGTGATCCCATACGAGGTCTTCCTGTTTTTGAGGGAAACGGGTGTAATGGTTGTGCAAAATGTGTGGCGATTTGTCCCGGGCTGGCAATTACTCTTGTTGATTTCCGAAAAGATGCACAGAATCCTTTGGTCACTTTGCCTTATGAAGTTTCCAACATCAAAATTGAGAAAGGTGACAATGTCGAATGTGTTGATAATGATACCAATCCTCTTGGCAATTTTGAGGTTGTTCGTGTTACCAAGACTAAATTTACAAATAAAACCCAATTAGTAAGAATTAAAGTTCCAAAAGAGATTGCCCAAAAAGTTGTTTCTTTTCGAATTCAAGATGAAGACATATCAAAGCCGCTTGAAGATCTTCGTTTCCCAGATAATATTGATGAAGAAGAAATGGTTTGCCTCTGTGAAAGAGTTAATGCCGATGAAATACGTTCTCTTGTTCGCAAAGGGATTATAAATATGAACCAGATTAAGGCAATCACTCGCGCCGGGATGGGTCCTTGTGGTTACAAAACATGTGAAAACTTAGTGAAGCAAATATTCCGTGAAGAAGATATTCCTTTGGAAGAGGTTGAATTAAATTTACGACGTCCCCTTTTTGTTGAGGTTCCTTTGGGAAAATTTTCAGATGGAGGTTAGGATTGGTGACGGATGACAGATGACGGATGACGGAAGACAGAAGACAGAGGACGGATGACGGATGACAGATGACGGATGACGGATGACGGATGACAGATGGCAGAAGACAGATGACGGATGATGCAACCCTGGAATAAGAATGAATAAATACGAAGTAATCGTTATCGGCGCGGGTTCTATTGGTGTTCCAATTGCTTTGACTTTGGCAGAGAAGAGGATTAAAGTCTTGGTTATTGATGCGCTGTCTTCACCAGGACAAGGACAGAATAAAAGAGCTATCGGAGGTATTCGTGCCACTCATTCCAATAAAGGGAAAATCAAAGTCTGTCAGCTAAGTATAGAGATTTTCTCCACCTGGAAAGAAAAGTATGGCGACCATATTGGATGGATAAAAAACGGATACAGTTTTCCGGCTTATACAAAAAAAGATGAAAAAAAACTTAAAGCTTTGTTAAAGATCCAAAAATTATTTGGATTGAATATAGATTGGATTTCTGCGGAAGAATATAAAGAATTGGTTCCGGGTATAAACGAAAATGGATTACAAGGCTCCACCTATTCACCAGATGATGGAAGTGCGTCGCCACTTTTAGCAAACAGTGCCTTCTATTTCAAAAGTCTGGAGTTTGGCGGAAAATATAAATTCAAAGAAAAAGTTGTTGATATAAAAGTTAAAAAAAATAATCCCATAAAAGTAGTTACAAACAAAGGGAATTATCATTGTAATTTTGTTGTAAATGCTTCAGGAAATAATGCAAAAGAAATCGGAAAAATGGTAAACCTGGATTTACCTGTGGTTCCTGACAGTCATGAAGGCGGTATCACCGAACCTGTTAAAAGATTTTTCGGACCAATGATTGTCGATATGAGGCCAACTAAAGATTCAGCGAATTTTTATTTTTATCAAAATAATGAAGGGCAGGTGATTTTCTGTATAACTCCCAAACCGTCTATATATGGAACGGATTGTGATTCCACTTCCTTTTTTTTACCACAAGTTGCCGGACGAATGGTAAAACTTTTCCCAAAACTGGCCAATATTAAAGTTCGCCGAACCTGGCGCGGGCAATATCAGAGGACTCCAGATGGATTCCCAATAGTTGGGGCTCTTAAAGAAACTCCTAATTTCATAAATGCAGTAGGTATGTGTGGTCAGGGATTCATGTTGGGACCCGGTTTAGGGAAATTAATTTGCAGAATCATTTCAAATGAACTATCAAAGGAGGATATAGAAATCTTAAAACATTTTGATTTGTATCGTGATTTTTCTAAAATGGAACAATTTAAATAATATCCCAATCGGGTAAAAAACCAATTGGGAGTTATTCGTTATTTGTTATTGGTTAATTGTTTAAAAGAAATAAACCCACGATGAGTCCGGAAGCTTAGACGCGAATCAATCGGAACATATTTTTGAAAACCGCTATAATAAAGAATAACAAATAACGATTAACCCTTCCGGCTTGTCAGGGTTAAGATTAATTAATAAAAGAAAATTTATACTTCTATGAACAATAACATCTACGATATCATCATTGTCGGCGGCGGTGTCATGGGCAGCTCCACAGCTTATTACCTCATGAGCGCTGATGCAAATATCAAAGTAGCGGTTGTTGAACGAGACCCCACCTATGAAAGAGCCTCAACCACCCTGTCCATGGTAAATGCGCGTATCCAGTTCAGCCTCAAGGAGAACATTCAGGTCTCACAATACGCATTTGACGTTTTAGAGCGTTTTGAGGACGAGATGGCAATCGATGATAACAAACCGAAAATCTACTATCGCCGTGAGGGCAATCTTTTTCTAGTGGAAGAAGATGCCCGTAAGGCGGCCGAAGAAGCTCTGGACTTACAGAAAAGCCTGGGTTGTCAGGTAGAGTGGTGGTCACCGGAAAAAATCAAGGAACATTATCCACTTTATGAACCCGGCAGTCTGGCAGGTGGCTCCTTTGGGTCTCAAGACGGTCATTTTGATGCCTATGCCGTTTTAATGGGATATAAGAAAAAAGCCGGATCATTAGGGGCGAAATACATTAAAGACGAGGTCGTTGAGATTATAGCTGATCATGGAAGGACATCGGGGGTCAAGCTGGCTTCAGACGGAAGTCTGAAGTCCAAATTTGTGGTTAATTGTACCGGCGCGTGGGCAGCCAACGTGGCGCAGACGGCTGGAGTAAAGATACCGGTTGATCCTGTCAAACGTCAGGTTTTCACGCTCAAAACAGCAGTTAAACCCGAAGGACCGTTACCCCTGACCATTCTACCCTCTGGACTTTATTTCAGAACTGAAACAGGCGGCTTGATCCTGTTGGGCAAGTCAATGGCGGAGGATCCGGTTGGATTCGACTTTACCTGGGATGATAAGAGATTCATGGAGACTCTCTGGCCGGAATTAGCCGAGTTCGTCCCTGCCTTTGATACGCTCAAACTGGTTCGAGGCTGGGCAGGGTTATACGCAGTGAATAATCTCGACGGGAACGCAATACTTGGTGAGTGGCCGGAACTTAAAGGGTTCTTTCTGGCCAACGGCTTTTCCGGTCATGGGCTTCAGCAGGCGCCGGCAGTGGGTCGCTACATGTCGGAACTGATATTAGGGAGACAATCAACTCTGGATTTGTCGGTCTTTCGGCCCGAACGGATTTTGGAAAAAAAACCACTAAGCGAAAGCGGACTGGTTTAAAAGGGAGGATTTAATGAATTTAAAGAATATCATATCTGTAATCGATTCGCATACGGCCGGAGAACCTACACGGATAATTGTTGACGGGTTCGGAAAAGTCAAAGGAGACACCATGGCTGAGCGCATGGATTATCTTAAAAATCATATGGATTGGCTTCGAATGTCACTTATGCACGAGCCTCGTGGTCACCGAGATATGTTTGGGGCCATACTCCTTCCTCCCATTGATCCTTCTGCCGATGCTGCCGTTATATATATGGATGGTAAAGGTTATTTGAATATGTGTGGTCATGGCACACTCGGTATATGTGCGATGATGGTTGAAACGGGCAGGGTTGAATCTAAACCGGGAAAAACAACCGTTCGACTTGAGGTGCCGGCAGGTATAATTGAGGGAACGGTATTAACCGATGAAAACGACAGGGTAACAGAAGTCAGTTTTGTAGATGTGACATCCTATGCCTGGGTTTTAGATAAGGAAATAGAAGTACCGGAGCATGGTAAAATTATTGTGGATGTAGGCTACGGAGGTAACTTTTTTGTAATTGTGAATTCTGATCAACTTGGCATCGAAAGTATTGACTCTGAATATACAAATGAATTGATAAAGAAGGGAATGGCTGTACTTAATGCTGCTAACAAACAGATACCGGTACAGGACAAAACAAAGGAGCATATACGTACAATTGACCTCTGTATAATCACCGCTCCACCCTCAGGACCCCATGCAGATGCGCGAAACATTGTGATATTCGGCTTAGGCCAGGCTGATCGATCTCCCTGTGGCAGTGGAACCTGTGCCAGAATGGCTGTTCTTAACAGAAAAGGAAAACTCGCCGTTGGCCAGCAATTTCGTCACGAAAGTTCCATACGCTCTGTTTTCAAAGGCGAGATCTTATCTGAAACCAAGGTGGGTGATATTCCCGCAATCGTTCCTAAAGTCAGTTGTCGCCCATTTCTGACGGGATTTCATAAATTTGTTATAGATCCCGAAGACCCTTTTGCAAATGGGTTTGTTTTGTAGAAAAATAAGAGATTTGAAAGAGTAAGATTGATATATTTTATTTGTGTCTTGACTTCACTTTTCATACGTGTTTTAGTGGCATGGCTAAATAATTACTTTTTTTATTGGAAAGTTGAGACCTTTGAAAAATGCTCAATTTTGTTCAAGTTCAAGGCAGGCGAAAATTTTAACCACAGGAATACATTGAGTATTTTGAGGATTAAAATTTGAGCCTAACGCAGAAATTGAGCAAAAGGGGGCGTTTTGCAAAGGTCTCAAGTTGTATGAAAGGAGGTGAAGAATTCTAAAGGTTCAATCTATTACTTTTTTCTAAACAACCAATAGAGGAAAGGAGGATTTACTATGAAAGAAGAGGAAAGAAAAGAAGGAATGACTCGTCGTGACTTTGTAAAAACCGTTGGGATAGCTGCTGTTGCCGGAGGTGTCCTAACAGCGGGCCTTCCAAAGAATGCCCATGCGGCGACGAAGCTGAAGATCGGTTTTATGGGCCCTTTCACGGGACCTGCCAGCCGGACAGGAGATGCGTTCAAGAGGGGTATTAAGATGGCCCTTGAGGATGCCAGGGCGGCGGGAGAGATCCCCGTGAAGGTCGATGGCAAAACCTTGGATATCCAACCAGTGTGGGTGGACAGCCAGTCGAGCCCTGAAAAATCGGTCAGAGCCATAACACACGCCGTCAACGCAGGGGTCAAAATGATGGTTACAGGTTGGCATTCATCTGTTGCCATGGCCTGTATGGATGCAGAATCTCCCCTCAAGATCGTTCACATTGGGCATCAGGGCGAGTCACAGTACGTCAACTTTAAAATTAACGACCATCCTGAGAAATACCAGGGATGGTTCAAGGGCTGGTCATCCCCTCCGGTTTTTGCAGGGCTCTATGGACCACCGCTTATGCATTTCATGGAAAAAGGCCTATGGAAGCCGGCAAACAAAAAGGCTGCCGTCATTGTTGAAGACACCGATTATGGCCGGGGATGGGGCGAAGCTTTGGAGGTCAGTCTGAGAACTGCCGGCTTTGACGTGATGCCCTTTGATGTGAATGCTATTGATGAGACCGAGTTCACACCTATCATCACAAAGTACAAAGCAGCCAAAGTATCTGTCGTGGCAGTCACACAGACAGGTGGAGTGCCCATGTACAATTTTGTCAAGCAGGTTCGCGCCATGGGACTCAAGGCCCTATTTATTGCTCACGGGCTCACATGGACAGGGGAATGGTATCAAAACACCAAAGAGGCTTCAGACTTTGCCCTTTGTATGGATTCTCCCTATCCCATTTCTCCTGAACAGAAAGAATGGATGAAACGGTTTAAGGACAAATACGGCGTTGATGCAGGGATTGCACCTTCCGGTCATCCATACGATCATACCATGATGGCAATAAAGGTTCTCAGGGATGTGGGGTCTCTTAAATTCGAAAAGCTGACAGAGCACATTAGAGAGAAGGTGAAACACAAGGGAGTCTGGCAACTCTATGATTTTGCTACGTACAACGACTTCTGGAAAGACTTCTCTCAGGAGGGGACCCTTCATCAGCTTTCAAGAAATGACGTCCGAACGGGTAATTTTATGAAAGGGTTCTTTTTACCAATGGCCCAGATGCACGGTGGAAAACCAAAAATAATCTGGCCTCTTGATCTTGCCGAAGCCAAGTTCAAAGCACCTCCATGGCTCTAAACTTGACTCTTTCATTATCGTTCGACAATATAAATAACAAACCATTCACAAGCCCCCAAAAGGGGCTTGTGAATTCTTTAGGGTTTCACAATGGCATTATTGGAAGTTCATGATGTTTTTAAACACTTTGGTGGCATTCCAGCTTTGGATGGCGTCTCTTTGAGTGTTGAAGAGGGAAAGATTCACGGCGTCATCGGGCCTAACGGGGCAGGCAAAACTACCATGTTCAATGTAATCAACAGCGTTTACACTGCTGAGAAGGGGACGATTTTGTTCAAGGGCCGTGAAATTACTAACAGCAAGCCAAATAAAATTGCTCATATGGGTATTGGCCGAACCTTTCAGGTTCCCCGAGTCTTTAATGAAATGACCCTCATGGACAACATGATGGTTCCTATTATTCCCAGACACATTTCAAAAAGGGAAGGAGAGAAAAAGGCGCTGGAGCTTTTAGAGATGGCAGATCTCACCCATTTGCGGGATCAATTAGGTGTTGAAATCTCCGGCGGACAGAAGAAGCTTCTTGAATTTATGCGGACCATGATGGCGGACCCCGAGGTAGTTCTTATGGATGAACCTTTTGCCGGTGTCAACCCTGCCTTGATTGATCGGTTGATAGAGATCACTTTTGAGCTGAATAAAACACAGTCAAAGACTTTCCTTCTTATCAGCCACGACATTCCATCGGTCATGAAACTGTGTAAGAACCTGACTGTCCTTTCGGCCGGAAAGACTATTGCCGAAGGGGAATCTGATAAGGTTCGTCATGACCCATCAGTCATTGACGCCTATCTGGGCCGTTGATAAATGAACGGCGATAGAAGTGAGTGCTCCTCTCGTAGAGCAGGAGGCCTCAGATAGCCCCCTTGAAGGGGGAAAAAGCGCTTTGGAACCTAAATTCGAAACTCGAAGCACGAAATCCGAAACAAATTCGAATGACCAAAATTCGAAATATTAAACAAAAATTGGGCTATGTCCAACATACCAAAAAGCTAGCTATATTGAGACTCTTTAGGCCTATTTTTGACTTTGTTTTTGTCATTTGAACATTACAATTTCGGATTTGTTTCGAATTTCGAAATTCGTATTTCGTGCTTTGCACCGTATTTCTCGCCGGAACGGTAGAACCTTTTCGGGTCCACCACTGGAAGTGGTGGGTTTAAATCAAACTAATTATGACTCTTGAGATTAAAAATATCACTTCAGGCTATGTAAAAGAAGTTTCCATTCTAAATGATGTGAGTGTTGTCGCGGAGGAAGGATCCCTCACAGGCATCATCGGTCCTAATGGAGCGGGAAAATCAACACTTCTCAAGACTATATACGGGTACCTATATCCCAGCGAAGGGGACATTTTTCACCATGGTGAATCTATCAAGGGGCTTAAGCCTGATAAAATGCTGGGTCAGGGCATTGCCCATCTCATTCAGGGGCACAGCGTCTTTCCGACAATGACTGTTGAGGAAAATCTTGAGCTTGGAGGGTGGATAATAAAGCGTGACCGGGAAGCTCTTCAGGTTGCCTTGGAAGATGTTTTTGATCGATATCCTGTTTTAAAAGAGAAGAGAAAGGCATTGGCCGGGGTCCTGTCAGGTGGCGAGCAGCGAACACTTGAGATTGCCCGTCTCACCATGACAAAGCCCCGAACCATCTTGATCGACGAGCCCTCTGTTGGGTTGATGCCCAAGCTGGTTGACTCTGTTTATGAAGAGATCGTCAAGCTTAAGGAAAAAGGATTCACCATTCTTATTGTAGATCAGAAGGTCCATAAGTGCGTGGATGTGGCTGATTATATATATGTACTTCGGTTGGGACAGAACAGTCACCACGGTCCCAAAGAAAAGTTTGTTGATACGATCGAAGATGTTATTAAGGAATGGATTTAACATTGAATATTGAAGATTGAATATTGAAGATTGAATAATTAATTATTTTATTTATATCTTATCAGGTTTTTCTTAGATATTTGATAGACAATTATCAATCTAATAGTCAATTCCAAAGGGATATAAAATATGGATTTCAGTATTTTTACGCAGCTTTTTGTACTCGGTCTGGTGAGGGGAGCGATGTATGCGCTCATGGGAGTTGGTCTGTCGCTGATCTTTGGTATTATGGGGATTGTCAACTTTGCCCATGGAGAGCTTTTTATGATCGGCTGCTACATCATGTATTTCATTACCGCAATGCTGGGTATTCCTTTTCCTTTGGGCATTATCGCCTCTGGTGCAGGTCTTTTGATCGTAGGCTTCATTCTTGAGAAGGGCCTAATTTCCCCGCTACGCAAAAAAGCCGGCCGAGAATGGCTCATGGATTCCTTTGTGCTGACCATTGGCCTTATGGTGATGTTTCAAAATCTGGCCCTGATAATCTTCGGCGCCATTCAGAGAGGAATTCCCAATCTTGTGGCCGGCCGGCTGGTCATAAAGGAGGTTGTCTTTATTTATGATCACCTGACGATTCTGGGTCTGGCCACTCTGACAGTGGGACTACTCTGGTCTTTTATTAAATATACCAGTTTAGGCAAGGCCATTCGGGCAACATCTCAGCATTCGGAGGCAGCCCAGACCCTTGGTATTGATTCCGGTCTAATGTACTCCATCGCCTTTGGGATTGGGGCGGCTCTGGCAGGAATCTCAGGAGCCCTTCTTATCACTCTTTACCCTGCCAATCCCAATGCCGGAATGGGACCGGTTCTGAAGAGTTTTGTGGTCGTCATCCTTGGCGGCCTTGGAAACATAAAAGGGGCCTTTGCGGCCGGTATCCTTGTTGGGCTTCTTGAGGCTTTTGCCATGTTCTATCTCGCGGGAGGTTGGCAGAACGTAATTGTTTTTTCTATTGTTATCGCGGTTCTCGTATTCAAACCAGAGGGACTCTTTGCATCGGCAGGAGAACGACCATGAGTTTCTTAGGAAGTCCCCAAAAGGGAATGAACGCTTCTCGCTATATTAAACTATCCCTTGTTTTGGCTTTTCTCATCCTGGTCCCTCTAATATGGCGGGAGAATCGCTTTATTACCACGGTCTTTATTTCTGCCCTGATGTTTGGCATATGGGGAGTAATGTATGATCTTCAGATCGGCTACGCAGGACTTTATAATTTCGGTTTTTCCGGATTTATATGTGCCGGTGCCTATGGATCTGCCCTTGCGGCATTTCACTATGAGATAAATCCCTGGTACGGTTTACTTATCGGTGGTATAGCTTCAGGGATTTTGGGATTTTTAACGGGACTGGTTACTCTCAGACTGAGGGGGATCTTTGTGGGTCTTGCTACCTGGTTTGTAGCCGAGGTGCTGCGACTGACCATATCAAACACCCCGGGATATACACGAGGAATGTTGGGTCTGGCCGTCAAACCCATACCCGACATTTTTGGATTAAACTATTCTCGAGCGGAGCTTCTACCTTACTATTATCTGCTTTTACTTCTCGTTATTATTAGCTTTACAATCGCCTTTCTTATGGTCAACTCAAAAATAGGACTCTCCTTCAAGGCCATACGAGAAGATCAACTTGCCACTGAGACGTTAGGCCTAAGTGCCACTAAATACAAACTTATCAATTTTACTACAGCCTGTTTTTTTACAGGTGTTATAGGAGCCTTTTACGCCCACTACATTGGTATCCTTACTCCTGATGCAACCGAATTCGGGGTTCCAAGAACTGTAGAGATTTTGACAATGGCCTATGTTGGAGGAAGAGGAACACTTTGGGGTTCTATTGTTGCGGCTTTTCTTCTTATAGGGTTTCAGGAATATTTCAGAGAGCTGGCTGCCTGGCGACTGGTACTTTTCGGGGCGCTTTTAATAAGCATTATGCTTTATGCACCAAAAGGTTTAGCAGGATTTAAAAAATACATTTGGTAGAACCTGCTAGTGCCTTATATCTGATTTTTTACGTTTTTATACCAAAAAACAAAAGAAAAATAACAAACACCAAATAAATCACAATAACCAAAAGACAAATACCAAACAAATCACAATGACTAAAATTCAAAATTCCAAACAATTAGTTTTGGATCTTATTTGAGTTTTGGATATTGTAACTTGGGATTTATTTGTAATTTGGTGCTTGTAATTTGTTATTTCTCTCCGAGCCGGAGGCCGCTTCGCTCCAACTCCGCTCATGCGGGATCTACGCCTGAGGCGCACAAGTCCGTTGCACTACGACCATCCTGTCCACCTCACTCCGCATTTCCCCCACAATATTCTTGCTCTTTAGAGCATTTTCAGATAGAAACCATCTGTAAACAAGGAGTCTTTAACCCGCTTTTTTCATGAAGAATTTATATGTTCATCTATATGAAAATTTATAATCAATGTATTTAAATGATATTATAGTTAATTTTTGTGTTATTAATCATAGGATAAATTCTTCATGAGAAATGCGGGTTAGGACCAGATGGAGAAAGGTGTAATTTTTAATATAAAAAAATATGCCATCCATGACGGGCCGGGTATCAGGACGACTGTTTTTTTTAAAGGTTGTCCGCTTTCATGTTGGTGGTGTCACAATCCCGAGGGTCTGACAATGTCGGCCCAGCGATTTTATATAAAAGAACGATGTATCGGATGCGAAGAATGTATCAAGGTCTGTCCTCAGAAAGCGAATTCTCTTTCGTCAAGGGGGGTGGTTACGGATCAATCCAAATGTATCAAGTGCAGAACTTGTGCACAAGCCTGCCCTTCGGAAGCTGTTGAGTTTATAGGAAAGACTAGTACTGTTGATGATGTTGTCCGGAAAATTGAAAGGGATATTATCTTTTATGATGAGTCAAATGGTGGTGTCACTTTTTCCGGTGGTGAGCCTTTGATGCAATCCGGTTTTCTTCTGGAGCTTCTCGATGCCAGCGGAAAGCTTGAAATCCACAGGACAGTTGATACTTCAGGTTATGCAGATGCAAAGATACTCATGAGCGTTGCAGAACACACGGAACTTTTCATCTATGATGTGAAACACATGGACTCGGAAAAACATAAAAAGTATACAGGCGTTTCAAATGAACAGATTCTCAGCAACCTTGAACTACTCGCCGGGCGTGGTGCAAATATAAAAGTACGTATTCCTGTTATCCCCGGATTTAACAATGATAATGAAAACATTGATCGTACAGGGTCTTTTATATCCTCTCTTCCTGGTGTCTCCAATGTAAATTTATTAAAATATCATGATTCGGCTATAGCAAAGTATAAAAAAATTGGTGTAAAATATCTTTTGAAAAATGTTTCGCCCTCTTCCGAGAATGATCTGAAGTCAATTAAGAAACGACTGAGAAAATATGGATTGAAAGTTAAAATAGGAGGCTAACAACAATGAACAAAAGAGTCGCAAGGCTACGAAAGGCAAGCTTTGAAATCGAGCCGAGTATTTCCGCAGAACGTGCCTTGCTTGTAACTGAGTTTTATAAGGAAAATTATGGTAAATATTCTTTTCCTGTTCTTAGGGCGTTGAATTTTAAAAATCTTTGCGAAAAAAAGACGATTTTTATTGGTGAAGATGAACTTATCGTTGGAGAGCGCGGTCCTTTTCCCAAAGCCGTTCCAACATTTCCGGAATTAACCTGTCATACGGTTAAAGATTTTCAAATCTTAAACACAAGAGATATGACAAGATATACGGTTTCGAATGAGGTCATTGAAATCTATAAAGATAAAGTTATTCCATACTGGCGTAATAGGACCATGCGGGATAGACTATTCAGTATTGCTCCTGGGGAATGGATGGCCGCATATAAGGCTGGTATGTTTACTGAATTTATGGAGCAGCGTGCACCGGGTCATACAACGCTTGACAATATTCTTTACAAAAAAGGTATGCTTGATTTCAAGGTGGAAATAGCTGAAAGTCTGGCAAAGCTTGATTATCTTAATGATCCGGAGGCTTCGGCTAAAGCTGAAGAATTAAAGGGTATGGATATCTCCTGTGACGCTGCCATCATCTTTGCCGAACGTCATGCAGATTTGGCAGAAAAAATGGCTGAGAAAGAAACTGATGAGCAGAGAAAATCTGAACTTGAGAGAATTGCATCAAATTGTCACCGGGTTCCTGCCCGTGCACCCCGCGACCTCTGGGAAGCGATCCAAATGTATTGGTTTGTTCACCTGGGCACCATCACTGAGCTGAATGGATGGGATGCCATGAACCCGGGTCATATGGATCACCATCTTTATCCCTTCTATGAAAAAGGTCTGGCCGATGGAACAATGGATCGGGAGAAGGCCAAAGAGCTTATTGAATGTTTTTGGGTAAAGGTTAATAACCAACCCGCTCCTCCAAAAGTGGGTGTTACTGCTCGAGAAAGCGGTACTTATAACGATTTTACGAATATTAACCTCGGTGGTATGAAACGTGATGGTTCAGATGGTGTTAATGAAATCTCTTATATCATATTGGAAGTTATTGATGAAATGCATCTTCTTCAACCGGGAAGTAACATACAGATCAGTCATAAGACGCCGGATCGTTTTTTAAAAGCCGCTATCCGTGTGATCCGTAAGGGATATGGATACCCTTCGGTTTTTAATGCCGATGAGGTTGTTATGGAACAGGTTCGGGTTGGAAAGACCCTGGAAGATGCCCGTGAGGGCGGTTGTAGCGGGTGTATCGAAACCGGAAGTTTTGGGAAGGAAGCCTACATTCTGACCGGCTACTTTAATATTCCTAAAATCCTTGAAATTGCGCTTACAAACGGCGTTGATTCAGTGACGAACAAAAAGATTGGGCCTGAGACCGGGGATCCAAGGGAGTTTAAGAGTTTTGATGACCTATATGAAGCCTTTTCCATACAGCTCCATTATTTTGTTGACCTTAAAATAAAGGTAAACAATTATATTGAGAGGATGTTTGCGACATATATGCCTGCTCCTTTCCTTTCCGTTGTTATTAGCGATTGTATTAAAAATGGTAAAGATTATTATAATGCCGGCCCGCGGTATAATACGAATTACATACAGTGCTGTGGAATTGGTACAATTACAGATAGTCTTTCAGCTATAAAGAAACATGTATTTGAAGATAAGAATATTACCATGGAGTATTTACTGGATGCTCTGGACAAAAACTTTAAGGACAAAGAAGCACTCCGTCTTCGTCTTTTTAATAAGACTCCGTTTTATGGTAATGATGATGATTATGCGGATTCTATCATGCAGAGAGTATATGCCTCCTTATTTGAAGCTATTGACGGTAAACCGAATACAAAGGGAAGTCAATATCACTTGAATATGCTTTCTACCACCTGCCATATCTATTTTGGACAGGTTCTGGGAGCTTCTGCTAACGGCAGGTTTGCAGGCATGCCTATATCTGACGGTACTTCTCCATCTCACGGTGCTGACCGTAATGGCCCTACAGCCGTAATAAAATCTCTTGGGAAGATGGATCATGTAAAATCGGGTGGTACGCTTCTGAATCAGAGGTTTTTACCCAGCGTTCTTGAAGGGAAAGAAGGTATAGAAAAATTAGCGCATCTCATGCGTGCTTATTTTAGACTTAACGGCCATCATATTCAATTTAATGTTGTCGATACTTCTACTCTCCGAAAAGCCCAGGAGGCTCCTGAGGAGTATCGTGATTTGCTTGTTCGCGTCGCAGGGTATAGTGACTATTTTGTAGATTTGGACATTGATCATCAGGAAGAGATAATAGCCAGGACGGAGTATGAGGCTTTTTGACAGGATAACCTAAAAATGCCTAAAATTGTGGTACGTCTCCAGCGAGTTAATTTTAGACAATTTCAGATGCAACAATTTGAACATCGAACATCTCGTTTTGCGGGGGATTCTTTAATGATTAATCTTTTTACTTAACCACTCAACTATTTGACGATATCTGAAGGAGGAGGAGGTTTTATGACCAGAGTCGGTGTAGTAGGAGCAACAGGATATGCCGGTGCGGAACTTGTTCGGATACTTTCCGGTCATCCTGAAACAGAGCTTACAATTCTGACTTCCCGCCAGTATGCCGGCGTGAAGTTTGAGACGATATACCCTTCCATGGCAGGCGTTGTTGACATGGTTTGTGAAGAATTTTCTGTAAACACAGTTTGTGACAGGGCCGATGTGATATTCACGGCGCTTCCTCATAAGCTCCCCATGGAGATTGTTCCCGAACTTATACGACGGGGAAAGAAGGTGGTAGACCTTTCCGCTGATTTCAGGTTCAAGGATGCATCAAGATATGAGTCTGTTTACCAGCTCCATACAGCTAAAGATTTACTTGGAAAAGCAGTTTACGGTCTTTGTGAAGTATATCACGACAAAATAAAAGAAGCCGTCTTGATAGGTAATCCTGGATGCTATCCCACAAGCGTACTTTTACCTATCATACCTCTATTAAAGAATGATTTGATAGATACAAACACTATAATTGTGGATTCAAAATCGGGTGTCAGCGGTGCAGGCAGGTCTATTTCACTTACAACGCATTTTTGTGAGGTTAATGAATCTTTTAAGGCATATAAAGTTGCCGAACACCGCCATACTCCAGAGATGGAAGAGGTGATGAGCCTCGAATCAGGAAAGTCTATCAACATTACATTCGTGCCACATCTTGTTCCAATGACCCGTGGAATGCTGACAACGATTTATTCGCGGATTATCAAAAGGGTTGACCATGATGAAATAAAAGATTTAATTACCTCATTCTATGATGGATGTCATTTCATACGCATTTGTTCAAATAGCGGGCTGCCTGACACCTTACATGTCCGGGGGACCAATTATTGTGATATAGGTTTTAAGATAGATACACGAAACGATCGGATTATTCTTATATCTGCAATAGATAACCTTGTGAAGGGCGCTGCAGGTCAGGCTGTTCAGAATATGAATATCATGCTTGGGTTTGACGAAAAAACAGGACTTTGGAAAAGGTAATTCATTTTGAAACTTGAAACTCGAAACTTGAAACTGGAATGTGTTTTCTTGACAATCAATTTTATTTAGAATAAAGAGCAAAAGTTATTATTAAAAGTATATTTAATTAAAAAAGGAGATTAAAAATGTCAGCAAAGTTAATAAAAGGAACAGAAGTTCGCGAGGGAATTCTTGAAGAAATTTCAGCCGAAGTAAATGAGATAAAAGAAAAACATGGTATTGTTCCAGGACTTGTAACTATTTTGGTGGGTGAAAATCCTGCTTCCATATCGTACGTGACCCTGAAGATAAAAACCGCCAACCGGCTTGGTTTCCATGAGATTCAGGACAGCCAGTCGGAAGATATGTCTGAGGAAGATCTTTTGGCCCTTATTGATAAATATAACAAGG
The DNA here is from genome assembly GCA_964594355.1 of uncultured Desulfobacterales bacterium. Taxonomy (GTDB): domain Bacteria; phylum Desulfobacterota; class Desulfobacteria; order Desulfobacterales; family JAUVVS01; genus JAUVVS01. Next base: position 7,428 of record CAZQOH010000001.1, on the reverse strand, counting down.
ATGATTCAATCCATGGTATCCTTGTTCAGCTGCCGCTTCCAAAACATATTGATGAAAAAAAAGTTCTAAATGCCATAGATCCAGACAAGGATGTAGATGGATTTCACCCTGTAAATGTTGGACGCCTTATGATTGGAGGAGCTGAAGTGAAGTTTCCCCCATGTACACCTGCAGGGATACAGGAATTGATAGTCCGTTCAGGTATTGATACAAGCGGAGCTGAAGTGGTTGTTGTAGGTCGTTCCAATATAGTGGGAAAACCAATAGCAAACATGATGCTTCAAAAAGCGGATGGTGCAAATTCAACCGTGACCGTTGTTCATACACGAACAAAAGACTTGGCCTCGCATTGTAAACGCGCAGATATTCTGGTCGTTGCGGCCGGTGTTCCCGATCTTGTAAAACCTGAGTGGATAAAGTCTGGTGCATGCGTAATTGATGTTGGAGTCAACAGGGTGGGAGAGAAAATCAGTGAAAAGACTGGAAAAAAGATTGCAATTTTAAAGGGTGACGTAGATTTTGATAAAGCAAAGGAGATTGCAGGATTTATTACACCCGTACCAGGGGGCGTTGGTCCCATGACCATCACCATGCTTATGAAAAATACCCTTAAATCATTGAAGTTCAAATTAGGAATTGCATAGAAATAGGTATTCGATTAATGGGGTAAGGAAAGTTTTAAAAAAGAGTGATGGATTTTCGTTTCTAAACAAATAATAGTATTCACTACTTGACAGCCTCATATAATTTATGATATTTTAAAAAAAATTTTGTATTTGCCTGCCTTAATTATGTAGAATATTGATATAGTTGCTTAAACTGAAAATATCCCTGGCAATAATATAAAATGTCGAATCCATAACGTAACGATTAGTTGAATTTTATGCGAAAGAAAATCACTTTTTTTGTATTAGGCAGTACAAGATCTTCAATTAAACAAGTTACTGTTTCTAAGGTATTTTTACGTATTTTAAGCCTTTTTCTTGTTTCGTGTCTGATATTTATCGGTTTTATTATCTACGATTACAATAATTTTCAACAAACTAAAGTAGATAGCAACAACCTTCAAAAGAAAATTTCATATCAACAAGAAGAGATCGCCGACCAACGCAAGCAGATTCAAAAGTTTGCAAGCGAAATCAATATGCTAAAATCAAAGCTGTTGGTATTAAATGATTTTGAGAAAAAGATACGAATTGTCGCGAATACTGAAAAAACTAATGAAGAGAAGAGTCTTTTTGGTATAGGTGGTTCCAGACCTGAAGATCTTGATACAAAAGTTCAACTTACAAAAAAACATAATAGCCTTGTTCGCGAAATGCACGAACAGGTTAAACAACTTAGTCTGGCATCGAAGAATCAGAAAGAAGGGTTTGAATCCCTCTTGAAATATCTTGAAGATCAACGGAACCTTCTGGCCTGTACTCCTACAATCCGACCGGCGAGAGGCTGGATATCATCCAGATTCGGATACCGCATATCCCCATTTACCGGCAGACGTGAGTTTCATAAAGGATTGGATATTGCTAATCGTAAAGGGACACCCATTATCGTTCCGGCTGATGGTGTTGTTGCATTTGTTGGGAAAAAAGGATTGCTTGGCAAAATGATCACGATTGATCACGGCCATGGAATGGTTACCCGCTACGGCCATATAAGAAAGGCAATGAAAAAGCAAGGTGAGGCGGTAAAAAGAGGGGACACAATTGCTTTGATGGGTAATACCGGGCGAAGCACAGGGCCCCATCTCCATTATGAGGTTCGTCTTAACGGTGTTCAGGTAAATCCTACTAAATACATACTTAACTAAATTGTCGTAAATTTGCATTCTTGTTTTTCCTCTCTTCTTTCCCTTATCATACTCTTATTTGAATCTCAGCAGAAATTCAGGTAATTTATTTTAAATTTGGGCATCTTTCATAAAGTCCATAAAATAGATTACAATTTTTTTACAAACTCCTCTTCGTAATCCTAATCATAATCAGCTTGATTACGATTAAGAGTATGATTATGATTACGATAAGGGAATAAATCACTGAAAACTGTTAACTTATAATAAGAAGTGTAAACTAAAAATGAAGGACGGCTAAATTGTTTAATTTAATTTTGAATCAGGGGGATAAGTTTTAAATGGTATTTAATCTTTTAACAAAAGTTTTTGGTAGTAAAAACGAAAGGGAATTGAAAAAGCTTCAACCAGCCGTTGAGGCCATAAATAGCCTGGAACAAAAAATGCAAGCCATGAACGACGAACAGCTTAAGGCTCAGAATCATTTATTTAAAGAAAGATTTGAAAAGGGTGAACCCCTTGAAGATATTCTCCCGGAAGCTTTTGCAACGGTAAGAGAAGCATCGATACGTACTCTCAATATGCGGCATTTTGATGTCCAGCTTATCGGCGGGATTGTTCTTCATGAGGGCAAGATTGCTGAAATGAAGACGGGTGAAGGAAAGACGCTGGCTGCTACCCTTCCTGCATATTTGAACGCAATACAAGGTAAGGGCGTGCATATTATTACGGTGAATGATTATCTTGCAAAACGTGACACAGAATGGATGGGAAATATTTATAATTTCCTTGGCATTTCTGTTGGGTCCATATTGCATGGCTTGGACGACGATGAGCGTAACAAGGCGTACGGTGCCGATATTACATATGGAACAAATAATGAATTCGGCTTTGATTATTTAAGGGACAATATGAAGTTTTACAAAGACTCAATTGTCCAGGGTGAGCTCAATTTTGCTATTGTAGATGAGGTTGATAGTATATTAGTTGATGAAGCAAGAACCCCTCTAATAATTTCAGGTCCTGCAGAAAAATCGACCAACTTATACTATAAAGTTAATAGTATCATCCCACATCTTGTCCGTGACAAAGATTTTACAATAGATGAAAAGGCGCGCACGGCAGTGTTAACCGAGGGAGGAGTCGCAAAAGCTGAAAACATATTGAAAGTCGATAATTTATTCGATCCAAAATATATTGAACTTCTACACCATATCAATCAGGCCCTCAAAGCGCATACACTTTTCAAACGCGATGTTGACTATATTGTCAAGAGTGGGAATGTTACGATCGTTGATGAATTTACCGGTCGCCTGATGCCTGGGCGCCGTTACAGTGAGGGGTTACACCAGGCTCTTGAAGCTAAGGAAAATGTTAAGATAGAAAATGAAAACCAGACTCTTGCCACTATTACCTTTCAGAACTATTTTCGAATGTATAACAAGCTTGCCGGCATGACCGGTACAGCCGATACCGAAGCAGCTGAATTCAAAAAAATATATGACCTTGACGTAATAGTTATTCCAACAGACCAACCCATGATCAGGAACGACAACTCGGATGTTATATATAAGACTAAAAGAGAAAAATATGAAGCAGTTCTAAATGAGATAGAAGAATTGCATAGAAAAGGACAACCTGTTTTGGTTGGAACAATTTCAATTGATGTTTCAGAGAGTCTTAGTAGAAAACTGAAAAAGAGGGGCATCAAACATTCGGTGCTGAATGCAAAAAACCATCAAAAAGAGGCTGAAATTATTGCAATGACCGGCCAGGAAGGGGCTGTGACAATTTCTACAAATATGGCCGGTCGAGGTACAGACATTGTGCTTGGTGATGGTGTGACTGAAAGAGGGGGACTTCACATAATAGGAACCGAAAGACATGAAAGTCGGCGAATCGATAATCAGCTTAGGGGCCGATCAGGCCGACAAGGTGATCCGGGATCATCCTGTTTCTATCTTGCCCTGGAGGATGACCTGCTGCGGATATTTGGAGGAGAACGAATAACAGGGATTATGGAGAAACTGGGAATGGAAGAGGGTGAGCCCATTCAACACAATATGATAAGTAGGGCTATAGAAAATGCCCAGGGAAAGGTTGAAGGACACAATTTTGATATTAGAAAACAGCTTCTCGAATATGATGATGTTATGAACCAGCAAAGAGAGGTTATATATAGACAGCGTCGTGAAGCACTGGCTGGAAAAGATCTAAAAACATCTATTGAGGATATGATCAGCGAAAAAGCTGAGGAGATCGCCGAATTTTTTGCCGATGAAAAAACCCTCCCTGAAGAATGGGATATAAAAGGGCTTAAAGAGGCGGTGTTCAAACAGTTTAATTTTCGTCTGAGTACCTTCGATAATGATACATTGGACGGGTTCACCAAAGACGGATTGGCCCGGCTGATATCTGATTCTGTCAAAGAAGTATATAATGAAAAAGAGAGTATGATAGGAGCAGAAGAATTCAGGAATCTGGAACGCATTGTGATGCTTCAAACTGTTGACAATCTATGGAAGGACCACCTTCTTAGCATGGATCACTTAAAAGAGGGAATAGGTCTCAGAGGCTATGCTCAACAGAACCCATTGATTGTTTATAAAAAAGAAGGTTTTGAAATGTTTCAGGATATGATTTCCAGAGTCAAAGAAGAGACTCTTGGGATTTTGTTCAGAATTCAGATTACTGAACCTGATAAGATCGATGATTTAAGGCAACCAAAGGAAGAGAAACTCGTATTTTCCGGTGGAGATGATGCCGAAACAACAGGTAAAAAGCCGGTTAAAAGAGCCGGAAAAAAGGTAGGCAGAAACGCCCCTTGCCCCTGCGGAAGCGGGAAAAAGTATAAGAAATGTTGTGGTAAATGAGTTGCGGGTTGATTTTCATTTAAAAAAGCTTTATAATTATGCAAGATATCAAGTTTTAGGTTTTAAGTTAAATGACCCATTCCAAAACTGAAACCAAAGAAAAAGTAAAATCGAAAGCCCGAGATGAAGTTACCGAACCTCCCATGTATAAGGTATTGCTTCTTAATGATGATTATACCACAATGGAGTTTGTTGTAGAAGTACTTATCTTTGTTTTTAATAAATCGACAGAAGAAGCAGTAAATATTATGTTGAATGTCCACAGAAAAGGGATTGGAATGTGTGGTATTTATATATATGAAGTAGCAGAATCCAAGGTGGGCAAGGTTCGTGCTTTAGCCCAAGAAAACAATTTTCCTTTAAAATGCACAATGGAGAAAGAGTAGAACAATGATTAGTAAAGAGCTAAGTGCAACATTGGGCTTTGCCGTTAGCGTAGCTCAAAAAAGTCGCCATGAATATATCTGTATCGAACACGTACTATATGCCATACTGCACGACAGCACTGGCTCAGAGATTATCGAAAACTGCGGGGGAAATATTCAAAACTTTAAAAACGTTCTTGAGAATTTTTTCAATGAACGTTTAGAAAAGGTTCCTGAGGGGAGCGAATATGTGCTTCAGCAAACCATCGGTTTTCAAAGAGTGATCCAGAGGGCAGTTAATCATGCTCGTTCTGCTGAAAAAAATGAGGTTGCCGTTGGTGACTTGCTCGCATCCATTTTTGAGGAAAAAGATTCTCACGCTGCGTTTTTTCTGAGTTCAGAAGGGATTACCCGGCTTGATGTTTTGAGCTACATTTCACACGGCTCTTCCAGGCTCCCTTTTAAAGAAAGATCGGGTGGATTTGCGAAAACAGGTAGCGAAAGGAAAAAGAAAAGGGTAAATCCGCTTGAAGTTTTCACAATTGACCTTGTCAAAATTGCTGCCGAGGGAAAGCTGGATCCGCTAATCGGTCGTGAACTTGAGATGGAACGAACAATGCAGGTTCTTTGTCGAAGACGCAAAAATAATCCGGTTTTTGTTGGAGATCCCGGTGTGGGGAAAACCGCGATGGCCGAGGGATTGGCTATTAATATACATGATGGAACTGTTCCTGAAATACTTAAAGATATTTGTATTTTTTCACTTGATCTTGGGGCGCTTTTAGCCGGTACCAAATTCCGAGGAGATTTTGAGCAACGTTTAAAAGGGGTTATTGCAGCTCTGAAAAAGAAGAAAGATGCAATATTATTTATTGATGAAATCCATACGATTGTAGGAGCTGGAGCGACAAGCAGCGGGTCTATGGATGCATCAAATATATTGAAACCTGCCCTTTCAACAGGTTATATTCGCTGTATCGGATCTACCACCCATGAAGAATACAAGAATCATTTTGAAAAAGATCGTGCCTTATCGCGCCGCTTTGAGAAGATCGAAATTACAGAACCGAATGCTTTAGAATCTTATAAAATATTAAAAGGGATTAGATCCCGGTATGAAGAGCATCACGGCATTGTTTTTACAGACCCTGCACTTAAAACTGCTGCTGAACTATCGGATAAATATATCAATGATCGCTATCTTCCTGATAAGGCCATAGATGTGATAGATGAGGCAGGAGCTTTTGTCAGACTTTCAGGTTCTTCCAGAAGAAAAAAGATACACCCCTCGGATATAGAAAAAATAGTAGCAAAGATGGCCAAAATACCGACTAGAAGTGTATCAATATCTGATAAAACAAGATTGGAGGGTCTTGAAGAAAGTATAAAAGAAATGGTTTTCGGACAGGACGACGCCATTAAATCCCTCGTCACATCTATAAAGCGATCTCGTGCCGGTCTTGGAACACCGGAAAAGCCGATAGGTTCGTTTCTGTTTACAGGTCCTACCGGTGTTGGGAAGACAGAAGTAGCCAAGCAGGTTTCATCGAATCTCGGTGTTCAGTTTATCCGTTTTGATATGAGTGAATATATGGAAAAGCATGCTGTGGCGCGTCTCATAGGTGCACCTCCCGGCTATATCGGTTTTGATCAAGGAGGACTTCTTACGGAAGGCATCAGAAAGAATCCATACAGTGTGCTTCTTTTTGATGAACTAGAAAAAGCTCATCTGGATCTGTTCAATATCTTGCTCCAGGTTATGGATCATGCAACCCTGACCGATAATAATGGGAAAAAGGCGGATTTTAGAAATGTTATTATTATAATGACTTCAAATGCCGGAACAAGAGAAATGAGCACTCAGACAATCGGCTTTGGTGATGACCAATATGATACTGAAGGCAAAGGGAAAAAGGCTATTGAAAAGTTTTTCAACCCTGAATTCAGAAATCGCCTTGACGGCATTATTAATTTCAACTCCCTGAATGTTGAAATAATGGAAAAGATAACGGACAAGTTTATGGCGGAGCTTAAAGAACAGCTTGATGCTAAAAAGGTTTTCCTTGCCTTCTCTTCCACAGTGCGAAGATGGCTGGCAAAAAGAGGCCATGATCCGCGTTACGGTGCAAGACCGCTTGATAGGCTAATACAAACGGAAATCAAGGATTTACTCTCAGATCAAATTCTTTTTGGCCGACTTGAAAAGGGAGGCAAGGTTTTCGTTGATTTAAAAAAAGATAAAGTGACATTTGATTATTCATAGTACAGTGTCTTAAAAGTTTTAAGTTTTATTTTGGCAATTTAAAATATTGCAATATTACACCCGCTTTTTGAAAATCCGAATATCGAAATCCGAAATCCGAAACAATATCAAAATCCTAATGTTCAAAATTCAAAACAA